>NZ_JAPVZI010000005.1:0-174413 GCF_041432315.1 Streptococcus sp. 27098_8_76
ACCAGAAGGCAAAACAGCAACAATTCCAGCAACAGACTTAACTAAGTCAGCATCAGACGCAGGTAAAGCAAATGCAGGAAATGGAGCAAATACACCAGCAACTAAGACAGTAGTTAAAGATCCAGCTAAGTTAACAGATGAAGAAAAAGCAAAAGTTAAGAAAGCAGTAGAGGATGTAAACCCAGGATCAACTGTAGTAGTAAATGATAAAGGTGATGTAATCGTTACTAAAGGTGATGGAACAGTATTAGTAATCCCAGAACTTGACTTAGTAATTCCAGAAGATAAATTAACTGATCCAACTCAACAAAATGGTGTAAATACACCAGCAACTAGAGTGTTAGTTGGAGATAAAGCTAAATTAACAGCTGATGAAATTGAAAAAGTTAAAGAATCAATTAAAGCAGTCAACCCAGGATCAACTGTAGTAGTAGACGAAAACGGAAATGCGACAGTAACAACTCCAGAAGGTAAGACAGCAACAATTCCAGCAGCTCAATTAGTTAAAGATGCTAAAGATGTTGCAGCTAAGAACAATGGTGAAAACATCAACGTTGACTTCGAAAAAGAAACAGTAGCAGACTTCAATAACTTAACAGATGCAGAAAAAGAAGCTGCAAAAGCTAAGATTAAAGGAGCAAATGCTGATGTAGTAGAAGTTATCTTCGACAAAGCAGGAAACGCAACTGTAATTACTAAAGATGGTAAAGTTTACACAATCGTAGCTAAAGATATCTTTAAACAACGTCCATATGTACCATCAAATGGTGGAGGCAATAACGGAGCTACTAACACTGACGCAAAAGTGGATAAAGCTAAGTTAGAAGGTGCTATCCATCAATTAGATGAATTGATCATCAAAGAATCAACTAAGTTTGATGCAGAAACTGCAAAAGAAGCGAATGCATTATCAGCAGATGCTAAGAAAGTATTTGCTAATGCAGACGCAAGTCAAGCAGAAGTGGATGCAATGGTTAAACGTATCGAAGACTTCATGGCGAAAGTTGCTTCATCAACTGATCATGCAACTCCAGCTAACGATCAAGCTGCTCAAACACCAGCTGTAGCTCCAGCTACAACTCAAGCAGCAGCTAATGCTAGCCAAGAAGCAGCAACAAACGCGCGTAAAGCAGCTAAAGAATTGCCAAATACAGGTACAGCAGATTCTACTGTAGCTATGGTAGCAGCTGCCGCAAGTGCATTACTTGGTCTTGGTCTTGCAGGCCGTCGTCGTAAAGAAGACGAAGAAGCTTAATTGGTAGATTGTTTGATAAACATCAGATGATAAATCCGATTTTCAAAGCTTAAGCAAGTACCTCTCATAAGAAAATCTCCTAGCAGGAAAGTCTGCTAGGAGATTTTTGCATTTCAGGAAGTGGACGGCTGACTTGGTAACCAGCTGAGGGTGAAAGTTAGTTGTTCAGCTTTTAGGAGGTCTTGGTGTTGAATAGTTGATACTAGAGTTGTGTCCAGTCGGCATTCTTTGACAAAGTTAAAATGGTTGTGGTTTTGCTCAGTATGAATATCTAGCCATTTACCTTCTTTAGCAAGGTAGATACGGAGGTGGTTAAAGAGAGGGATTCCGAGATCATAGCTTGGTTTTCCTGGACAGGTCGGATAAAAACCGAGAGCTGACCAGATGTACCAGGCTGAGAGACTGCCATTGTCTTCATCGCCAGGATAGGCTTGCCAGCTTGGGTGAAAGGCTTTCTGACGTAAGGTCTTGATAAGAAGGGCAGTGTAGTCAGGGTAATCGCTGTAGCGGAATAGATAAGGAATGTGGAAGCTCGGCTGGTTAGAAATGGCGAGTTGTCCAAAAGGAGCAGTAGCCATCTCGCTCATTTCGTGAATCTCGTAACCATAGCCTATTGTCTCAAAGAGGGGAGCATCTTGACAGGTTTTCAAAAGATAGTTGCTGAAGGTTTCTTTTCCACCCATAAGTTGGATTAAGTCTGGGATGTCGTGGAGAACGCCTAAAGTTGCTTGGATAGCTGAACATTCGGCATAATCACGTCCCCAACTATAAGGAGAGAAGTCAGGGCGGAAGTTGCCTTGATTGTCTCGCGCTCGCATGTAACCTGTCTCAACATCAAATAGATGGCGGTAATTTTGTGACGCAGCTTTGTAGTTTTCAGCGATTTTTATTTTCCCTAGTTTTTTGGCACAGCTGGCGATACAAAAGTCACTATAGGCGTAGTCTAGGGTATGGCTAACACTTTCGTGGTGGTCGGTAGAGAGGTAGCCCAGTTCTTGGTATTGGGCTAGTCCGTGGCGACCATTGATGCCGAGAGGGTCGGACTTGGTGGCTGTTTCAAGCATGGCTTGGAGGAGTTCTTCTTCTAGGTCAGGAGCCATGTCCTTGCAGGCGCTATCTGCGATAATGCCGTCTAAAAGGGTACCTGGCATCATACCCCGTTCATCTGGAGCCAACCATTTTGGAAGGAATCCAGTATCGCGATAGCTATTGAGAAAGCCTTCTAAAAAGCGGTGATAGTGCTCCGGTATGATAAGGGCAAAGAGGGGGAAGGTGGTGCGGAAGGTATCCCAGAAACCATTGTTGCTGAAGAGGACACCAGGCTTGACAGTTCCAGTAGCCAAATCTATGTGGATGTCTTGCCCAGATTTATTAACCTCATAAAAAGTCTGTGGGAAGAGGAAGAGTCTGTAGAGACAGTGATCAAAGAAGGTTCGGTCAGCCTCTCCTGTTTCTATAATGTCAAAACGATGGAGGAGATTTTCCCAATCCGCTTGGGCATTTGCTTTACAGTTATCAAAATCTTCTTGAGGTAGATTAAGCAGAGCCTGAGAGTGAGAGATGAAAGAAGTCGCTAGCTGAATTTCGGCATGCCTATCTTCTAGGTCAATTCGCCAGTCTTCGCCTTCTTGGCTGATAGCAAGAATATCCGTATTCATTTGCAGGGCAGTGAACATCGTTAGTGGATTTTTGTTGGTTTCAGTTTTACCTTCTTGTCGCAGGGCAAGAGTTCGCTTATCTACTTGCTCCACGGTCAGTTCATCTGCTGCGTGAAGATAGAGGGAGAGTGCTTTGCCTTGCTTTTGCTCCAAAAGAATAGAAGCACCGTAGCAAGTCGGTGTGAGCTGGGTTTCAATCTGATAGCGCAGGGAGAAAATCTTCAGATAATGAGGTTGGAAAGAGGCTTTTTCGATATCATAAGAAGACTGGCGGTGAAAGAGGCTGTCTCCACCTAGCTGGCCTGTGGCAGGTGTCAGAAGGAGCCAAGAGTAGTCGCCAATCCAAGGACTGGGCTGATGGGTCAATCGAATTCCCTGAAAGATGGGCAGATGCGGATCGAAAAACCAAGCTCCCTCCTGGTCACTGGTCTGGGGCACAAAGTAATTCATCCCAAAAGGAACGCCTGTGTATGGCAGGGTATTTCCCCGAGAGAAGGCATGTTTGCTGGCAGTTCCAAATCGGGTATCGATGCTTTCAAGTAGTGGTTTCATAGTCTTTCCTTTAGCTGTTTTTCTACATTATATCAGAAAAAGATAACCTTTAGAAAAGGAGTTTTAAAGATAACTATTTTGTAGAAAAATGACTATCATTTGTGTATGTATTTTCTGTCTCAAAAGCTATATACTGAAAATGAAACTTGTTTGAAAGAGGATACTGCACGATGATTTATTCAAAAGAAATTGTTAGAGAGTGGCTAGATGAAGTGGCAGAGCGGGCTAAGGACCATCCAGAGTGGGTGGATGTTTTCGAGCGTTGCTATACAGATACCTTGGACAATACGGTTGAAATCCTAGAAGATGGTTCAACCTTTGTCTTGACTGGGGATATTCCTGCTATGTGGCTTCGGGATTCGACAGCTCAACTCAGACCCTACCTGCATGTGGCTAAAAGAGATGCCCTCCTGCGTCAGACCATTGCAGGTTTGGTCAAACGTCAGATGACCTTGGTACTCAAGGATCCATATGCCAACTCCTTCAACATAGAGGAAAACTGGAAGGGGCACCACGAAACTGACCACACAGACCTTAATGGCTGGATTTGGGAGCGCAAGTATGAGGTGGACTCGCTTTGCTATCCTTTGCAGCTGGCTTATCTCCTCTGGAAAGAGACTGGCGATACTAGTCAGTTTGATGAGACTTTTGTCGCAGCGACTAAGGAAATTCTCCATCTTTGGACGGTGGAACAAGACCACACCAACTCTCCTTATCGTTTTGTTCGTGATACCGATCGTAAGGAAGACACCTTGCTAAATGATGGCTTTGGACCTGATTTTGCAGTGACAGGTATGACTTGGTCAGCCTTTCGTCCGAGCGATGATTGCTGTCAGTATAGTTACTTGATTCCGTCCAATATGTTTGCTGTAGTAGTCTTGGGTTATGTGCAAGAAATCTTTGCAGAATTGGACCTAGCTGATAGCGAGAGCATTATTGCTGATGCTAAGCGCCTCCAGTCTGAAATCCAAGAAGGAATTGAAAACTACGCCTACACAAGCAACAGCAAGGGTGAAAAGATTTATGCCTTTGAAGTGGATGGTCTAGGAAATGCCAGCATCATGGATGATCCAAACGTACCAAGTTTGTTGGCTGCACCTTATCTGGGCTACTGCGATATTGACGACGAAGTCTATCAAGCAACTCGTCGTACCATTCTGAGCCCTGAAAATCCATACTTCTACCAAGGAGAATACGCTAGCGGTCTCGGAAGTTCTCATACCTTCTATCGCTATATCTGGCCAATCGCCCTTTCTATCCAAGGCTTGACAACAAGAGATAAGGCAGAGAAGAAATTCTTGCTGGATCAGCTGGTTGCTTGCGATGGGGGGACAGGTGTCATGCACGAAAGCTTCCACGTGGACGACCCAACTCTCTACTCTCGCGAATGGTTCTCTTGGGCTAATATGATGTTCTGTGAATTAGTCTTGGATTACTTGGATATCCGCTAATACTCTTCGAAAATCTCTTCAAACCACGTCAGCTTCGCCTTGCCGTACTCAAGTACAGCCTGCGGCTAGCTTCCTAGTTTGCTCTTTGATTTTCATTGAGTATAAGGAGCTCGCCTTCGCTTCACTGATTCTTGGAAAGAATCACAAATTTACATTTAAAACGTTAACAATAAAAATTTAAATTTAGAATGAGGTTTTACTTCATGGAAAATGTTGTCGTACATATTATCTCACATAGTCACTGGGATCGTGAGTGGTACTTGCCTTTTGAAAGCCACCGTATGCAGTTGGTGGAATTATTTGACAATCTCTTCGATCTCTTTGAAAATGACTCTGAGTTCAAGAGCTTCCACTTGGATGGTCAAACCATTGTCCTTGATGACTACTTGGAGATTCGCCCTGAAAATCGCGACAAAGTCCAACGATACATCGACCAAGGCAAACTTAAAATTGGTCCCTTTTACATTTTGCAGGATGACTACTTGATTTCAAGTGAAGCCAATGTCCGCAATACCTTGATTGGTCAAGCAGAATGTGCAAAATGGGGCAAATCTACTCAAATTGGTTACTTCCCAGATACCTTTGGAAATATGGGACAAGCGCCTCAAATTCTTCAAAAATCAGGCATTCATGTGGCAGCTTTTGGTCGTGGTGTGAAGCCGATTGGATTTGACAACCAAGTCCTCGAAGATGAGCAGTTTACTTCCCAGTTTTCAGAAATGTACTGGCAGGGTGCGGACGGAAGTCGTGTCCTCGGGATTCTCTTTGCCAACTGGTACAGTAATGGGAATGAAATTCCAGTTGATAAAGACGAGGCCTTGACCTTCTGGAAACAAAAACTGGCAGACGTGCGTGACTATGCTTCGACCAACCAGTGGTTGATGATGAACGGCTGTGACCATCAGCCTGTTCAGAAAAATCTGAGCGAAGCCATTCGTGTGGCAAATGAACTCTTCCCAGATGTAACCTTTGTTCATAGTTCTTTTGATGAATATGTCCAAGCCGTGGAAAGTGCCCTACCAGAGCAATTATCAACGGTTACAGGTGAGTTGACCAGTCAGGAAACAGATGGTTGGTACACACTTGCCAACACTTCTTCATCTCGTATTTATCTCAAACAAGCCTTCCAAGAAAATAGCAACCTCCTAGAGCAAGTTGTAGAACCCTTGACGATTATCACTGGGGGCCACAACCACAAGGACCAGTTGACCTATGCTTGGAAAACACTTTTGCAGAATGCGCCGCATGATAGTATCTGTGGCTGTAGCGTGGACGAAGTTCACCGCGAGATGGAAACGCGTTTTGCCAAGGTCAACCAAGTCGGAAACTTTGTTAAGACCAATCTTCTTAATGAGTGGAAGGGTAAAATTGCTACGGCTAAGGCTCAAAGTGATTATCTCTTTACTGTCATTAACACAGGCTTGCATGATAAGGTTGATACTGTCAGCACAGTGATTGATGTGGCGACTTGTGATTTCAAGGAATTACACCCAACGGAAGGCTACAAGAAGATGGCTGCTCTTACCTTGCCAAGTTACCGTGTGGAGGATTTGGATGGGCGTCCTGTAGAGGCTAAAATCGAGGATCTTGGGGCTAATTTTGAGTATGATTTACCAAAAGATAAGTTCCGCCAAGCTCGTATTGCTCGACAAGTGCGCGTGACCATTCCAGTTCACCTAGCGCCACTTTCTTGGACAACCTTCCAATTGCTGGAAGGAGAGCAAGAACACCGTGAAGGCATTTACCAAAACGGAGTGATTGATACGCCATTTGTAACGGTGAGTGTGGATGACAATATCACAGTCTATGACAAGACAACTCACGAAGCCTATGAAGACTTTATCCGCTTCGAAGACCGTGGTGACATCGGAAATGAGTATATCTATTTCCAACCAAAAGGAACAGAGCCAATCTATGCAGAGCTTAAGGGCTACGAGGTCTTGGAAAACACAGCTCGCTACGCTAAGATTTTGCTCAAACATGAATTGACCGTGCCTGTCAGTGCAGATGAAAAGCTAGAAGAAGAGCAAAAAGGCATTATCGAGTTTATGAAGCGTGAGGCTGGACGGTCAGAAGAATTGACAAGCATTCCTCTTGAAACTGAGTTGACTGTCTTTGTTGACAATCCACAAATCCGTTGCAAGACTCGCTTTACCAACACTGCCAAAGACCACCGTATCCGTCTCTTGATCAAGACTCATAACACGCGTCCAAGCAATGACTCAGAGAGCATCTATGAGGTGGTGACACGACCAAACAAACCAGCTGCTTCATGGGAAAATCCTGAAAATCCTCAACACCAACAAGCCTTTGTCAGTCTGTATGACGATGAAAAAGGAGTGACTGTATCCAACAAGGGATTGAATGAATACGAAATCCTTGGAGACGACACCATTGCAGTGACTATTTTGCGTGCATCAGGTGAGCTAGGTGACTGGGGCTACTTCCCAACACCAGAAGCACAATGCTTGCGTGAATTTGAAGTCGAGTTTGCGCTTGAGTGCCACCAAGCCCAAGAACGCTTCTCAGCTTATCGTCGAGCTAAAGCCTTGCAGACACCATTTACCAGCCTTCAGCTTGCTAGACAGGAAGGAAGTGTTGCTGCGACTGGTAGCCTCTTGAGCCATTCTGTTCTCAGCATACCGCAAATCTGCCCGACAGCCTTTAAGGTAGCTGAAAATGAAGAAGGCTATGTTCTTCGTTACTACAATATGTGTAGTGAAAATGTACGTGTACCGGAAAGTCAACATCTCTTCCTGGACCTACTTGAACGACCATACCCAGTTCATAGAGGCCTCATTTCACCACAAGAGATTCGTACAGAATTCATCAAAAAAGAAGAAATTTAATTTCAAAAAGTAAACATAAAAAGAAAGGAGGGGCGAAAAGGTAAGAACTAACTGCTGATTCGCCCCTTTTATGGTAAAAACAATGACCATTGCAACGATTGATATCGGAGGGACTGGGATTAAGTTTGCCAGTCTGACTCCTGATGGGAAAATACTGAATAAGACAAGCATTCCAACGCCAGAAAGTTTGGAAGATTTACTAACTTGGCTAGACCAGCGCTTGTCAGAACAGGATTATAGCGGGATTGCTATGAGCGTTCCAGGTGCGGTCAATCAAGATACAGGTGTAATTGATGGCTTCAGTGCGGTGCCTTACATCCACGGCTTTTCTTGGTATGAGGTGTTTAGCTCTTATCAGATTCCTGTCCATCTGGAAAATGATGCCAACTGCGTTGGGCTCAGTGAATTACTAGCTCATCCAGAACTTGAAAATGCAGCTTGTGTCGTGATTGGGACAGGGATTGGCGGAGCTATGATTATCAATGGTGGACTTCATCGAGGTAGCCACGGTCTGGGTGGGGAATTTGGCTACATGACAACTCTTGCCCCTGCTGAAAAGCTCAACAACTGGTCGCAACTAGCGTCAACTGGAAATATGGTGCGCTACGTGATTGAAAAATCTGGTCAGACTGACTGGGACGGTCGCAAGATTTACCAAGAGGCCGCAGCAGGCAATGCCCTTTGTCAAGAAGCCATTGAGCGCATGAACCGTAATCTGGCACAAGGCTTGCTCAATATTCAGTATCTCATCGACCCAGATGTCATCAGTCTGGGAGGCTCTATCAGTCAGAATCCCGACTTTATCCAAGGTGTTCAAAAAGCTGTAGATGAATTTATCGAAACCTACGAAGAATACACGGTCGCACCTGTCATTCAAGCCTGCACCTATCATGCAGATTCCAATCTCTACGGTGCCCTTGTCAACTGGCTACAGGAGGAAAACCAATGGTAAGATTTACAGGAATTAGTGACAAACAAGCGCAAGCTATAGACTTACTTCAAAAGCACATTTCTCTACCAGATGTAGAAGTGGCAGTTGCTCAGTCTGATCAAGCCTCCATCTCTATCAAGGGTGAGGGTGATCATTATCAATTGACCTACCGCAAACCTCACCAACTCTACCGTGCCTTGTCTGTTCTCGCAACAGCTTTAGAAGAAGGTGATAAGGTGGAGATTGAGGAGCAAGCGGCTTATGAAGATTTAGCCTACATGGCGGATTGTTCCCGTAATGCGGTGCTGAATGTGGCATCTGCCAAGCAGATGATTGAGGTCTTGGCTCTCATGGGCTATTCAACCTTTGAGCTTTACATGGAAGACACCTACCAGATTGAAGGACAACCTTACTTTGGCTATTTCCGTGGAGCCTACTCAGCTGAGGAATTGCAGGAAATCGAAGCCTATGCCCAACAGTTTGACATGACCTTTGTGCCTTGCATTCAGACCTTGGCCCACTTGTCAGCTTTTGTCAAATGGGGTGTCAAAGAAGTGCAGGAACTCCGTGATGTAGAGGATATTCTTCTCATTGGAGAAGAAAAGGTTTATAACCTGATTGATGGCATGTTTGCGACGCTATCTAAACTGAAGACTCGCAAGGTCAATATCGGGATGGACGAAGCCCACTTGGTTGGTTTGGGACGCTACTTGATTCTGAACGGTGTTGTGGATCGTAGTCTCCTCATGTGCCAACACTTGGAGCGTGTGCTGGATATTGCAGACAAATATGGATTCCACTGCCAGATGTGGAGCGATATGTTCTTCAAACTCATGTCGGCAGATGGCCAGTACGACCGTGATGTTGAAATTCCAGAGGAAACTCGTGTTTACTTAGACCGTCTCAAAGATCGTGTAACCTTGGTTTACTGGGATTACTACCAGGATAGCGAGGAAAAATATAATCGCAACTTCCGCAACCATCACAAGATTAGCCATGACCTTGCCTTTGCAGGAGGTGCTTGGAAGTGGATCGGTTTCACACCCAATAACCATTTCAGCCGTCTCATCGCAGTCGAAGCCAATAAAGCTTGCCGTGCCAATGAGATCAAAGAAGTCATTGTGACGGGTTGGGGGGACAATGGTGGTGAAACTGCTCAGTTTTCTATCCTACCAAGCCTGCAAATCTGGGCAGAACTCAGCTATCGTAATGATCTAGACCGTTTGTCAGCTCACTTCAAGACCAATACAGGTCTTTCGGTTGAGGATTTCATGCAGATTGACCTAGCTAACCTCTTGCCAGATCTACCAAGCAATCTCAGTGGTATCAATCCCAACCGCTATGTCTTTTATCAGGATGTTCTCTGCCCGATTCTTGATCGACACATGACACCTGAACAGGACAAGCCACACTTCTCTCAGGCTTCTGAGACGCTTGCTGACATTAAAGAAAAAGCTGGAAACTATGCCTATCTTTTTGAAACTCAGGCCCAGTTGAACCATATTTTAAGTAGCAAAGTCGATGTGGGACGACGCATTCGTCAGGCTTACCAAACGGATGATAAGGACAATCTGCAAGAAATCGCAAGACAAGAATTACCAGAACTCAGAAGCCAAATCGAACACTTCCATGCTCTCTTTAGCCACCAATGGCTGAAAGAAAACAAGGTCTTTGGCTTGGATACAGTTGACATCCGTATGGGCGGACTCTTGCAACGCATCAAGCGAGCAGAAAGTCGTATTGAGGCTTATCTGGCAGGTCAGCTTGACCGTATTGACGAGTTAGAAGTGGAAATCCTGCCATTTACTGACTTCTACGCAGATAAGGATTTCGCAGCTACAACAGCCAACCAGTGGCATACTATTGCGACAGCTTCAACCATTTACACGACCTAAAAACAAGAACACTGTGCTCTTACTCAGAGTGTTTCTCGTGAAACATCCCTTTCTTAAAAAAGTACTCCACATAAAATAATTTGTGGAGTTTTTTCTATAATTAGTAGTTTAACCTAACCTGCAAATAGGAGTATACTAATAATGTAATCGTTATCAAAAGTCTAAAAAGGAATTTTTAGATGGATATCAAAATAAAAAGGGAGGAAATTATGAATAAGTTTTCAAAAACCTTGAGAGACAACTGGATCTTTCTCTTGATGGTTTTACCAGGGGCACTCTGGTTGATTCTATTCTTCTACATTCCAGTATTTGGGAACGTGGTTGCCTTCAAAGACTACCACATGACCAGTAATGGATTCATAGATAGTATCATGAATAGTAAATGGGTTGGACTAGATAATTTCAGATTCTTGTTTAGTTCAAAAGACGCCTTTATTATCACACGAAATACTGTCCTCTACAATCTCGGCTTTATCTTTCTAGGTTTAGTTGTATCTGTAGGGATTGCCATTATCCTCAGCGAGCTCCGTTCCAAGAGAATGGTTAAGATTTTCCAAACATCTATGTTGTTCCCTTACTTCTTGTCTTGGGTTATCATCAGTTTCTTTACAGATGCCTTCCTAAACATTGATAAAGGGGTGTTCAACCATTTATTGGAAACTCTTGGTCTCAAAGAAATCAATTTCTACGCTGACTTAGGCATCTGGCCATATCTCCTACTTTTCCTAGGTATCTGGAAAGGCTTTGGATATAGCAGTGTCATGTACTATGCGACAATCATGGGAATTGATCCAACCTACTACGAAGCAGCAACAGTTGACGGGGCTAGCAAATGGCAACGTATTCGCAACGTAACCATTCCGCAGTTGACACCATTGGTAACCGTATTGACCATCCTTGCAGTCGGAAATATCTTCCGTGCAGACTTCGGTCTCTTCTACCAAATCCCACACAATGCTGGTCAGCTTTACAACGTAACCAACGTCTTGGATGTTTATGTCTATAACGGATTGACTCAGACAGCGGATATCGGCATGGCTTCAGCGGCAGGTCTCTATCAATCAGTTGTTGGCTTGATTCTGGTTATCTTATCAAACTTACTTGCAAGACGAGTTGATCCAAACTCAGCCTTGTTCTAGAAAGGAGGAGAATATGGCAGAAAAGAAAATTAAAAAAGAAAAAATTGATAATGTCGGCATTCACTCCTTCAGTAAGAAAGCAGATATCTTCTTCAGTACCATTTCTGGTTTGATCGCCCTCTCTTGTATCCTACCCTTTGTATTCGTTATCGTTATCTCGGTGACAGATGAAAAGAGTATCCTCCAAAATGGATATAGCTTCTTCCCATCTCAATTTGGATTAGACGGTTTTGAGTTCTTAGCACAGTTTAAGGATAAAATTCTCCAAGCTCTCTTCATCTCAGTCTTTGTAACAGTGGTGGGGACTATCACAAACGTTTTTATCACAACAACTTATGCCTACGCTATTTCACGGACAACCTTTAAGTATCGCAGATTCTTTACGATTTTTGCCCTTCTTAGTATGTTGTTCAACGCTGGTTTGGTACCGGGCTATATCGTGGTCACTCGTTTACTTCAACTTGGTGATACAGTTTGGGCCTTGATTGTTCCAATGCTTCTCTCTCCATTTAACATCATCTTGATGCGTTCCTTCTTTAAGAAGACCATTCCAGAAGCCATTCTCGAATCCGCTCGTATAGATGGTGCCAGTGAAGCCCGAATCTTCTTCCAAATCTGTTTGCCATTGTCACTACCAGGTATCGCAACCATCACGCTCTTAACAGCTCTTGGTTTCTGGAATGACTGGTTCAACGCCCTTCTTTATATCAAGAGTGACAACTTGTATCCATTGCAATATTTGCTTATGCAAATCCAACAAAATATGGACTACATCGCCAAAGCAGTCGGCCTATCTGGTCAACTGGGAGTTGCTCTTCCAAAAGAAACAGGACGTATGGCCATGGTTGTGGTCGCAACCCTTCCAATCGCGATTCTATATCCATTCTTCCAACGCTACTTTGTAAAAGGTTTGACTATCGGTGGTGTGAAAGAATAGTACTTGTTGAGAAAAAAATTTCTCGTTTCCAAACTTCCCTTGAGTGAAGTTAAGATCATTACATTGTTTATAAGTTTAAAAATAAAAAAAGGAGTTTTTGTCATGAAAAACTGGAAAAAATATGCTTTTGCATCTGCTAGCGTAGTCGCTTTGGCTGCTGGTCTCGCTGCTTGTGGAAACCTTTCAGGTAACAAAAAAGCTGCTGACTCAGCTTCAGGTGAAAAACCTGTTATCAAAATGTACCAAATCGGTGACAAACCAGATAACTTGGATGAATTGCTAGAAAATGCTAACAAAATCATCGGAGAAAAAGTTGGTGCTAAATTGGATATCCAATATCTTGGATGGGGTGACTATGATAAGAAAATGTCAGTTATCACATCATCTGGTGAAAACTACGATATCGCCTTTGCATCTAACTATGTTGTAAATGCTCAAAAAGGTGCCTATGCAGACTTGACTGACTTGTACAAGAAAGAAGGGGCAGAACTTTACAAAGCACTTGACCCAGCTTATATCAAAGGTAACAGCATTAACGGTAAAATTTACGCAGTTCCAGTTGCAGCCAACGTTGCATCATCTCAAAACTTCGCCTTCAACGGAACACTTCTTGCTAAATACGGTATCGATATTTCAGGTGTCACTTCATACGAAACACTTGAGCCAGTCTTGAAACAAATCAAAGAAAAAGCTCCAGATGTAGTACCATTTGCGGTTACCAAGAACTTTATTCCATCTGATAACTTTGACTACCCAGTTCCAAATGGACTTCCATTCGTTATCGACCTTGAAGGAGACACTACTAAGATTGTAAACCGTTACGAAGTACCTCGTTTCAAAGAACACTTGAAGACTCTTCACAAATTCTATGAAGCTGGATACATTCCAAAAGACGTAGCAACAAGCGATACTTCATTTGACCTTCAACAAGATACTTGGTTTGTTCGTGAAGAAACAGTAGGACCAGCTGACTATGGTAACAGCTTGCTTTCACGTGTTGCCAACAAAGATATCCAAATCAAACCAATCACTAACTTCATCAAGAAAAACCAAACAACACAAGTTGCTAACTTTGTCATCTCAAACAACTCTAAGAACAAAGAAAAATCAATGGAAGTGTTGAACCTCTTGAACACTAACCCAGAACTCTTGAATGGTCTTGTTTATGGTCCAGAAGGCAAGAACTGGGAAAAAATTTCAGGTAAAGAAAACCGTGTTCGCGTTCTTGATGGATACAAAGGAAACACTCACATGGGTGGATGGAACACTGGTAACAACTGGATTCTTTACATCAACGAAAACGTTACAGACCAACAAATCGAAGATTCTAAGAAACAATTGGCAGAAGCTAAAGAATCTCCAGCGCTTGGATTCATCTTTAACACTGACAGTGTGAAATCTGAAATCTCAGCAATCTCTAACACAATGCAACAATTCGATACAGCTATCAACACTGGTACTGTAGACCCAGATAAAGCTATTCCAGAATTGATGGAAAAATTGAAATCTGAAGGTGCTTACGATAAAGTATTGAACGAAATGCAAAAACAATACGATGAATTCTTGAAAAACAAAAAATCATAAGATCAATTGATTTCGTGTATTCATTCCTAATTCCTAAAAACTGAATCACTGTTTTCCTCAGGTTTGTTTGGGGAGGCAGTGATTTTTTGAAATAAGGGCATAGATATCTATCTTTTTCTTATCCCTATTTAACCATTCAGGAAATCTCAAGCACTATTTAGGATTTAGAGTAAGGATTTGGGGGAATATGGCTTATATTAGAGATGTCTCGAGTTTACAAAGGAGAGTTCAAATGAAAAAGTATCAACTTCTATTCAAAATAAGTGCAGTCTTCTCTTACCTATTTTTCGTATTTGGTCTTTCTCAGCTGACGCTTATCGTCCAAAACTATTGGCAATTTTCTTCTCAGATAGGCAATTTATTCTGGATTCAAAATATCTTGAGTTTACTTTTTATTGGAGTCATGATTTGGATTCTGGTTAAGACAGGCCATGGTTATCTCTTTCGCATTCCAAGAAAAAAATGGCTTTGGTATTCGATTTTGACAGTATTAGTGGTAGTGCTCCAGATCTCTTTTAACGTTCAGACCGCTAAACATGTTCAGTCAACTGCTGAAGGTTGGGCTGTATTGATCGGTTATAGTGGGACCAACTTTGCTGAGCTAGGTATTTATATAGCCCTGTTCTTTCTGGTTCCACTGATGGAAGAGTTAATCTATAGAGGATTACTGCAACACGCCTTTTTTAAGCATTCGAGATTTGGCCTTGATTTGCTTCTTCCGTCAATTTTATTTGCTCTTCCTCATTTTTCAAGCCTGCCTAGTTTGTTAGATATCTTCGTCTTTGCAACATCTGGCATCATCTTTGCTAGTTTGACCCGCTATACCAAGAGCATTTATCCTTCCTATGCGGTGCATGTGATCAATAATATTTTCGCAACATTACCATTTTTGCTGACTTTTTTACATAGGGTGTTTGGATAAAATACTGACAGGCGAGTTAGGAATGATAGTTTTTTCAATTTATAAGCGAGTTTCAGGAGGTAAATGAGTATGACACCATTAAAATGGTTTGCAGGAGGAAGCGAAAGACGTTGTGAAGCCCTGACGATCATAAATCATCTATTGGAAGATATAAAGGATACGCCTCAACTTGTTCCTTTGGAAAATCAGTTAGTGATTTATAAAAGACGATTAAAGGACGATGGGACCTCTGTTCCATTTATTCTAAGCCAAATGAACGTTGATATCTCACGTGTGTTGATTGACCATAAGTTGACTTTGTCAGAAAGTCAAGCCGAGCAGATAAAGAAATTAAGAGAATTATCGGCGATTCGCTATGGTTACTAATGAAATGCAGGGATAAATTCCTTTCTACAATTTCCAGTCAAATAAATTGCATTCGTTTTCTTAAGCAGGTATACTAGTATGGATAAATAAAAAATTTAGAAAATTTAAGAATAGAAAAGAGAACAAATCTTATGGCAAAAGATATTCGTGTCTTACTTTACTACCTTTATACTCCAATTGAAAATGCAGAGCAATTTGCTGCAGACCACTTGGCTTTCTGTAAATCAATCGGCCTTAAAGGCCGTATCCTAGTCGCTGACGAAGGAATTAACGGAACAGTTTCAGGTGATTACGAAACAACTCAAAAATACATGGACTATGTTCACAGCCTTCCAGGAATGGAAGACCTATGGTTTAAGATTGACGAAGAAAATGAACAAGCCTTCAAGAAGATGTTTGTTCGCTACAAGAAAGAAATTGTCCACCTTGGTTTGGAAGACAACGACTTTGACAACGACATAAACCCACTTGAAACAACAGGTGCTTACTTGTCTCCAAAAGAGTTCAAAGAAGCCCTTCTTGACGAAGATACAGTTGTCCTTGACACACGTAACGATTACGAGTACGACCTAGGACATTTCCGTGGGGCTATCCGCCCAGATATCCGCAACTTCCGTGAGTTGCCACAATGGGTCCGTGACAACAAGGAAAAATTCATGGACAAGCGCGTCGTGGTTTACTGTACAGGTGGCGTTCGCTGTGAGAAATTCTCAGGCTGGATGGTCCGTGAAGGCTACAAAGATGTAGGTCAATTGCATGGAGGAATTGCAACTTACGGTAAAGACCCAGAAGTTCAAGGCGAGCTTTGGGATGGGAAAATGTACGTCTTTGACGAGCGTATCGCCGTAGATGTTAACCACGTCAACCCAACCATCGTAGGAAAAGACTGGTTTGATGGAACACCATGTGAACGTTATGTCAACTGTGGAAATCCATTCTGTAACCGTCGTATCTTGACATCAGAAGAAAATGAAGACAAGTACCTTCGTGGATGCTCACACGAGTGCCGTGTTCACCCACGTAACCGCTATGTTTCAGAAAATGAATTGACACAAGCTGAAGTGATTGAGCGCCTAGCCGCTATCGGTGAAAGCTTGGATCAAGCAGCTACTGTATAAGATTAAACAGTCCTTAGGGGCTGTTTTTCTATGCTTTTTACTCAAAAATCTAAAGTTTATTTCTGTATCTTTCAGGAAAATAAGGTATACTAGATGTAAACGATTTCAAAAGGAGTCCAGTTATGACGAAAACATTTTTTATTCCAAATAAACAGAGTATTTTAGGAGAACAGGAAATTTTGACTGCTAAGTCTATCTTGGCCTTGGTAGATGGTTTGGAGTCACATAGCTATGATGCCGTCTATCTCCGTCAGCCTCTTAACCGTCTGGAGTATATCGAGTGTGCGATAGTGGGTCAATCACAATTTCTCTTTAAGGTCAGTTATGCTGATAATCAAAAGGCTTACCGTGTCGATCTTCCTGACCTACTAACGAAGACAGACTGGCAGATTATCAAGTCATTTTTAGATGCTCTGCTTGCTTATACAGGAACTGAGATTGAAGGATTAGATGGTTTTGATTTTGAAGCTTATTTCCAAGCAAGTATTCAAGCCTATCTGGCAGACACTGCAGCTCGCTTTACGATTTGTCAAGGAATTTTTAATCCTGTTTTCTTTAGTCATGAGGACTTGAAAAGCTTTTTAGAGGAAGATGGCTTGGTTCAGTTTGAAGCGCGTGTGCGTGCGGTTCAAGAGACAGATGCCTACTTTGCAAAAGTTTCCTTCTATCAGGATGGAGAAGGCCAAGTGCACGGTGTTTACCATCTGGCTCAAGGGGTCAAGACTGTTTTACCGAGAGAACCATTTGTGCCTGCAGCCTATATTGAGCAATTGGTGGATAAGGAAGTGCAGTGGGAGATTGACTTGGTGCAAATCACAGGAGACGGCTCTAAACCAGAAGACTATGAAGCTATCGCCCGCTTGGACTATGCAAAATTCCTAGAGTCACTACCATCAGCATCTTACCACCAACTAGATGCCAATCAATTAGAAATAAACCCCATCCTAGGACAAGATTTTAAAACATTAGCACAAGAAAAGTAAAGCAGAAGCAGGTCAATCGACTTGCTTTTTGGCATAGAAAAAATCCTGCCATGAAAGACAGGATTAAAGTTTAAAGAAAGGCCAAGATACGGAGATAATCTCCAATCAGTGCCACTTCAGCTACAAAGAAGAGGAGGATAATGACTCCGTTAACAAGGACAGACAAGAATAATTGATAAAAGGAGTCGGTTTCACTTGCTTGACTTGGTCTTGTAATGATATGGAGACTGGCAAGCAGAATGATTCCAATGCTAATCACACACAAGAGGGCTGTAAATCGTAGGCTGTCAAAGAAGGCAAAGAAACTAGCAATAGCAGTGAGGAAGATTGGAATTGCCAAGAGTTGACTATACTGTTGGAGAATCTTTTCTAGCGTCCAGTCTTTTTCTTGGTAGATAAATCGTCTCACAACGAAACTACCCAAGAGGAATGAAAAGAAGAAGAGTGTTGTTGCTACTAGGATAGAAATAATCGAAAAGAGATTTAATGATGCAAATTGTTCAGGGAAGTGATTATGCATAGTTGCTATATGTCCATAGTAAGCATGTTTGATGTGGTAGATACTAAAGAAAAAGGAAGACGCAGAAAACAGAATGAGCAAGAGAATGGCTGTATAACTGTGTGTACTACTTGTTTCAAGCTTGCTTGTAGGAGATTTGATTGCTTCCGCTAGCCAAGACCAAAAATCAAGCGCTTGCTCTTTCCATCTATCTGTAGATTTTTGAGTTTGGTCGGGAATATAAGGACTTTCTAAGGATTTACTGATAAGAAGGGGCTCTTTCGTGGTTGGTTTTTGCTGAGGAAGTGCTTCTTGACTCTCTTCAGCTATAGTGACTTTTTCGGTTTCACTAGGAAGGTCTGACTCTTCTTCAGTAGAATAGGATGCCTTCTTTTCTTCTATTTCTGTTCTCGCTTCACCGTCTTCAGGAGTTTCAATTTTCTCTTCTTGCTGGCTTTCCAATTCGACTTCAGCTTGAGAAACTTCCTTCTCTAACTGAGTATTTTTTTCAATTGGCGTATCGAGATCGGCTATAGTTTCTTCAGCCTTGTCTGCAACATCTTGGACTTGTTCATCAGGCTTGTTCTTGCTTGTTGTTTTTACAAAATCATTACTTTCAAACCATTCTTGTTTCATGGTAGAACCTCCTTTTTAGTGGGTTATGTGTCATAGTGGTCGATATAAATAGGTTTATTAAGGTCTGTTAGCTGTAGTTTCAAGACTAATATAATCATCAGCCTTAGCGATGAGTTGACCTTTTGCATCAGTTTTTTCAGTTTTGTAAGGGTTGCTTAATTCGTTGGGGTGGCGTTGACTCTCATCTCTCGATAACTGATAAATAGGACCATGGTGACTCGAGAGGTCTAAGTTAATTTCTTGGCTTTCTTTTTGAGTTAGCATGATACTGAGCGCATTTTTAGAAGATAGTTCTACTTTACCATATACTTTAATATTTTCAGCGCGGAAGTGCTTCTCTGTTGACTCTAGCTGACTATCTGTAAGGTCTGTGTCAAAGATATTAACGATATTGGGGGTTGTGAGTTTACTGTTTTTGATACGACTTCCTTTAATTCGGAGGATATAGCTGTTTGTATTGAGGGTCGCATTTTCAAGACTAGCATTAGTGATACTGGTTTGTCCACGATTGGCTGACACGTTGATTCCTTTTAGGCTTCTTCCTTTTGGCAATTGGAGAATAACTTCATTAAAACGACTAGAGTAGCTACTTGCGATATGGAGAATCCCGCCAATTCCAGAAGAGAGAAATGGACTTTCAGACAGTTTCTTATCAGTGAGGCTCAGCGTTTTATCGTTCTGATTTGTGATAAGATCATGGTGAGCAGAAAGAGATGGATGGTAAGAAATGTGGATTTGATCATCCAAAGAGTCTGTGATGGTCAGTGCGTGTTGATGGAGAGTAATCTCTAGGTTTTCGACTTCCTTGCCAAAGGTCAACTCTTCCATCCGACTATCATAGACAGGCTCCTTGGACATGGCAAGCAGACTCTTAATCCCGTCAGATTGGATTCCTACAAAGAGCAGGATAAAGCCGATAATGGTAGTCACCACACCAAAAATGAGAAATCCTTTTGTCAATTTACGCATGCTGGTCACCTCTCTTTCCTTTTTTGAGAACAAATTGTACCAGGCGAACAATGAGTAGACCGAAGAAGCGGGCTACATAGGAAATACCTAGTAAGACTAGTGAAGAAGCACCGATAGCCAGTAAACCAGCACCAAAAATCAAGATAAAGGCTGATTTGGCTTGGGCTAGGACAGTGAAACTTTCAACTAAAAATAGGAATCCACCTATGATACCAAGTATGGAAACCGCAAAGAAAGCCAGAATGACAGTCAAAGCTGCCACAAGGATTCCGAACAGGGCCACGAGGATGGCGATTCCCAGAGGAATACCGATGGGTGCTGCAAGGAGAGCTAACAAGGCGATATGTAAAATTTGTCGGTTATTTTTTTGAGCGGGTGCTTCATTGATTTTTTTATCGAGAAGATTGGAGAGAACTTCGTGGGCCGCTTCTTTGGGAGTTCCCAAGCTAGCGATGAGTTCTTCTTCTCCTTCGACTCCAGCATCGTCAAAGAGTTCCCTGAAATAGTCCATGGCTTCAATTTGGTCAGCCTGAGGCAGTTTTTTGAGATAGAGTTCTAGCTGAGTCAGGTATTCAGTTCTTGTCATGGCGGATACTCCCTTCTATGATGCCATTGATGGTGTCTGTATAGAGTGCCCATTCATCTTTTAGGGTCACGAGCTGTTCTATACCACCATTTGTCAAGGAGTAGTATTTGCGCATGCGACCTTGGAACTCTCTAGAATAGGTTGTCAGAAAGCTATTGCCTTCCAATTTTTTTAGGATAGGATAGAGTGTAGATTCTTTGATATTAGCGATCAGCTTAATGGTTTGGCTAATCTCATAACCATAAGAATCATCCTGCTCCAGTACAGCCAAGATGAGAAATTCAATCAAGGCAGAGGATGTTGGAAAGTACATGGGAAACCTCCTTTTCTAATGTGTAAGATTTTTATATATAATTTTTATACACATACATTGTACATCTAAAAGAAAGCCCTGTCAAGAGAAATGTGTAAAATTTTTATATATAAAAAAACTCCTAGGAAAAACTAGAAGTTTAGAGAATTTTATCGGCTCTGTCCACTGTAAAGAGGGCCACAGTCATCAGGATATCGACGAGTAAGAGCGCAGCTACAGCTGGTACCCAAGAGTGGAAAAAGTCAAAACTGTAACCAAAGAGAGTCGGTCCAAAGGCTGCTAGGATATAGCCTCCTGTTTGAGATAGGCCGGACAATTGAGCTGTCTTTTCAGGAGCGCTTGTCTTGAGTGAAAAGTTGACCATGAGATAAGGGAAGAGGGCGCTGGTTGCGGTTCCGATGAGGAGATGGATGGCAAGCCAGTAAAAGAAATTACCGACTGGGAAAAAGAGCATGGAAATGCCGACCACACCAGCTAGTGAAACCAGAGTGAGCATGAGCTGACGGTTGCGAGTTGACAAGCTGGTTGTCAGGCTTGGGATGGTCATTGAAAAAGGGATGCTAATCAGCGAGAAGATAGAAGTCAGCAAGCCAGCTTCGTGACTGGATAGGCCTGCATGGATGGCCATGGTAGGTAGCCAGGTCATAGCGGTGTAAAAGAGCAAGGATTGAAAACCTGCAAAGACAATCACTGCCCAGACCTGTTTATTATGCATGACCTTTGCTTTGCTTTTTTGTTTGGTTTGTGGAGCCAGTCTGTGATTATAGCGGTGATTAGGCAGCCAGACCAAAAAAGTTGCTAGGCAGAGCAGGGTGAGGAGGATGATAAGTCCTTTCCAAGAACTGGCTTGTGTAATAGGCACAGCCAGATAGGAGGCCAGAGCCGTTGCAATCCCCATAGAGGTTACATATAAGGTGGTTAGAAAACCAATCTTCTTTGGTTGATTGGCTTGGATGAGACTAGGAAGCAGAACATTGATGACTGCGATACTTGCCCCAACCATCAAGGTTCCTAGATAGAGTAGGGGCAGATTGATTAGTCGAATGAGAGAACCGATGGTCAAGAAGAAAAGGCTGTAGGTGAAGAGATGCTCCAAGCCGATTTTCTGAGCCAGTCGGGTAGAAAAGAGCGAGAAGAGGGTAAACATGAGGAGAGGAAGGCTGGTCAAGACACCAAGCGAACTAACTTCTACTCCCAACCCTTGCGAAATATCTCCCAAAATAATGGGTAAAACAGTAAAAGGAGTCCGCAAGGAAACACCAATCAGGATAATACCTGGAACAAAAAAGAGTGATTGCTTTTTCATATAATACCTCTTCTAGCTGATTTTAATAACAGCTTATTTTAAGGTTTTTTCCTTATAATGTCAAGTAAGGTTTCTGGCTTTCAAGATAAAAATGGGAAAGTCTTGAAAATTATGATAAAATAGTGGAAGGAAATCTATACATTGGAGAAAAACTGTGTCTGAAAAGCAAAAAATCAGCGTATTGATGTCGGTCTATATCAAGGAAAATCCGACATTTTTAAAGGATGCTATTGAGAGTGTTCAAAATCAGACCCTGAAACCGAGCGAATTGGTTCTGGTTGAGGATGGGCCTTTGACACCTGAGCTCTATCAGGTGTTAGACCAGATGGAGGCTGAGTCTGATATTCCAGTGAAACGCTATCCTCTTGAGCAGAATCAAGGTTTGGGTCTGGCTCTTCGACAGGGTGTTTTGCAGTGTCAGTACGATATTATTGCCCGTATGGATACGGATGATATAGCTGTTCCAGACCGTTTTGAGAAACAGGTTCAATTAATGGAGAAGGACAAGCTCGACCTATTAGGTGGACATATTGCAGAGTTTATTGACAATCCTGATGAGATTGTTTCTTACCGTCGTGTTCCGACTCAACATGCAGATATTGTAGCTTATCAAAGGATGAGAAGTGCCTTTAACCACATGACTGTCATGTTCAAAAAGGATATGGTTCTCAAGGCAGGCAACTATGAGGATGGCCTTTATATGGAGGATGACCTCCTCTGGCTCAATATGATTGCTGCAGGAGCCAAGACTGGAAATCTGGATCAAATCTTGTGTAAGGTTCGTGTCGGAGCAGGGATGTTTGAGCGTCGTGGAGGACTGCGTTATCTCAAACTCTATCGTCAAGCTCGTCAACGAATGCTGAAGAGAGGGCAAATTTCTTACATGGAGTATGCCAAGAGTGTTGCCATTCAGATGGTTGTTGCTCTTTGTCCCGGATTTGTCCGACAGTTTATTTTTATGAAACTGTTACGAAAAAGCAAGTAAAAGATTGTAGCAAATCGTAAACTGGATAAAAAGTGTTATAATAACAATATAAATATCCAGCTCTTTTAAGGAGGAGTAGATTGACATGAATAAAAAACTAACAGATTATGTGATTGATCTGGTGGAAATTTTAGATAAACAACAAAAGCAGGTTTTCTGGGGAATATTTGATATTTTTAGTATGGTGGTTTCCATCATTGTATCTTATATCTTATTCTATGGCTTGATTAATCCAGCACCTGTTGACTACATTATCTATACGAGTTTGGCCTTCTTGTTTTATCAATTGATGATTGGATTTTGGGGGTTGAATGCTAGTATTAGTCGTTACAGCAAGATTACGGACTTTATGAAAATCTTTTTTGGTGTGACTGCCAGCAGCGTCTTGTCATATAGTATCTGCTATGCCTTCTTGCCACTCTTCTCCATCCGTTTCATTATTCTCTTTATCTTGTTGAGTACCTTCTTGATTTTATTGCCACGGATTACTTGGCAGTTAATCTACTCCAGACGCAAAAAAGGTAGTGGTGATGGAGAACACCGTCGGACCTTCTTGATTGGTGCTGGTGATGGTGGGGCCCTCTTTATGGATAGTTACCAACATCCAACCAGTGATTTGGAACTTGTTGGTATTTTGGATAAGGATGCGAAGAAAAAGGGACAAAAACTTGGTGGGATTCCTGTTTTGGGTTCATATGATGAATTGCCTGAATTAGCTAAACGCCATCAAATAGAGCGTGTTATCGTTGCGATTCCGTCGCTTGACCCATCAGAATATGAACGTATCTTGCAGATGTGTAATAAGCTGGGTGTCAAATGTTACAAGATGCCTAAGGTTGAAACAGTTGTTCAAGGACTTCACCAAGCAGCTACTGGCTTCCAAAAAATTGATATCACAGACCTTTTGGGCCGTCAGGAAATTCGTCTTGACGAATCGCGTCTGGGAGCAGAACTGACAGGTAAGACAATCTTGGTTACAGGTGCTGGTGGCTCAATCGGTTCTGAAATCTGTCGCCAAGTTAGCCGTTTCAATCCTGAACGCATTGTCTTGCTCGGTCATGGGGAAAATTCAATCTACCTCGTTTATCATGAATTGATTCGTAAGTTCCAAGGGATTGATTATGTGCCAGTTATCGCAGATATTCAAGACTATGACCGCTTGTTGCAAGTCTTTGAGCAGTACAAGCCAGCTATTGTTTATCATGCGGCTGCCCACAAGCACGTTCCTATGATGGAGCGCAATCCAAAAGAAGCCTTCAAAAACAATATTCGTGGAACCTACAATGTTGCTAGAGCTGTTGATGAAGCTAAAGTACCTAAGATGGTTATGATTTCAACAGATAAGGCGGTTAATCCACCAAATGTTATGGGAGCAACCAAGCGCGTGGCGGAATTGATTGTCACTGGCTTTAACCAACGTAGCCAATCGACCTACTGTGCAGTTCGTTTTGGAAATGTTCTTGGTAGCCGTGGTAGTGTGATTCCAGTCTTTGAACGTCAGATTGCTGAAGGTGGTCCTGTAACGGTGACAGACTTCCGCATGACCCGTTACTTTATGACCATTCCAGAAGCTAGCCGTTTGGTTATTCACGCTGGTGCTTATGCCAAGGATGGGGAAGTCTTTATCCTTGATATGGGCAAACCAGTCAAGATTTATGACTTGGCTAAGAAAATGGTGCTTCTAAGTGGCCACACCGAAAGTGAAATTCCAATTGTTGAAGTTGGAATCCGCCCAGGTGAAAAACTGTACGAAGAACTCTTAGTATCAACCGAACTTGTTGATAACCAAGTTATGGATAAGATTTTCGTTGGTAAGGTTAATGTTATGCCTCTAGAAGCCATTGATCAAAAAATTGAAGAGTTCCGCACTCTTAGTGGAGATGAGTTGAAGCAAGCCATTATCGCCTTTGCCAATCAAACAACCCACGTTGAATAAAAAAGAAAAGCGCATATTATCAGGTCTTGAAAAACCTTGGTAATATGCGTTTTGTTATGTAGAGATTTACTTCATTTTCTTCTAAAATGGAGTCGTTGCCCAGTCTATGTTATTGAAAATACGTCAAAACATCTAAGGGTTTGTGGGCGATATAATCAGGATGATAGTCTAGTAGATCTGCTTGTTCTCCAAATCCCCAAGTGACGGCCAATTTCTGAATGCCTGTTTCTTGAGCTCCCAGCATATCAAACTTGGTATCTCCGATGATGATGGCTTGTTCCGGTGATAGTTGATGTGTCTGCAAGGCTTGGCGAATGACATCTGCCTTATGGGGTGCTTCAGGGCTGGAACCATAAATACCATCAAAGAAATGAAAGATTCCCAAGTTCTTAGTCATGTCTTGAGCAGTTGGAGTATTCTTTGTAGTGGTGATATAAAGAGGGTACTTGCTCGATAACTTCTCAAGCAAGTCTACAATATGAGGGAAGAGCTGAGCTTCATAGATGCCTTTTTCCTTGTAGTAAGATCGGTATATCTGCACAGCCTCAGAAATTTGTTCTTTAGGCAGGCAGGTCGCAAAACTACTTTCAAGAGGTGGCCCCATAAAACCACGAATCGTTTTGGCATCAGGGCTAGGCACCCCCAGCTCCTTAAAGGTATGGGTAAAGGCATTGTGAATCCCGATAGAACTGTCAACGAGGGTTCCATCCAGATCGAAAAAGATAGCTGTGATAGAGGTCATGGTTTCTCCTATTTGATAAGCTTATTCTCCGAAGATTTCTTTTTGTAAGCGACGACCAGTAGGGGTGGCAGCGAGTCCACCTTCAGCTGTTTCACGAAAGGCAGTTGGCATGCTTGCTCCTACTTGATACATGGCATCGATAACTTCATCCACAGGGATTTTAGATTCGATACCTGCCAAGGCCATGTCTGCTGCGATGAAGGCAAAGCTGGCTCCCATGGCATTACGTTTAACACAGGGAACTTCAACCAAGCCGGCAACAGGGTCACAGATGAGGCCTAGCATATTTTTAATGACAAAGGCAATAGCTTGACTGGCTTGGTAGGGTGTCCCACCTGCAGCCAGAGTCAAGGCTGCAGCACTCATAGCAGAGGCAGAGCCGACTTCGGCCTGACAGCCACCTTCAGCACCTGAGATAGAGGCATTGTTTGCGATGACTAGTCCAAAGGCACCGGCAGCAAAGAGGAAATCCAGCTGTTGCTCGTGGCTGAGGTCTAATTTTTCAATAGCAGCTGTTAGAACGGAGGGCAGACAGCCAGCACTTCCTGCGGTTGGAGTGGCACAAACCAAGCCCATTTTAGCATTGTGTTCATTGACTGCGATGGCATTTCGGGCAGCCGAGAGAATCGTATAATCTGATAGAGTTTTTCCGTTTTTGATGTAGTGATCCAATTTGGCAGCATCTCCACCTGTCAGGCCACTACGAGATTTATTTTCATTGAGGCCGAGTTGGACAGAGGCTTTCATGACTTCCAGATTGCGTTCCATGAGAAGGAGGACTTCTTCACGTTCACGACCGGTCAATTCAAACTCTGTTGTAATCATGAGTTCTGCGACATTTCCTTGAAAGTCCAGATCTGCTTGCTCGACCAATTCTTTGATAGAATAAAACATACTTCCTCCTATTTAAAGAAATTGACATTGTGGAGATGAGGGATTTTTCGAATTTCTTCGATGGCCTCATCACAGTTGCGACTGTCGACTTCGATAATCATGATAGCTTTTTCACCAGCTTTTTCACGAGTAACATTCATCTGGGCGATAT
Organism: Streptococcus sp. 27098_8_76; assembly: GCF_041432315.1. GTDB lineage: Bacteria > Bacillota > Bacilli > Lactobacillales > Streptococcaceae > Streptococcus. The sequence continues at coordinate 26,658 of NZ_JAPVZI010000005.1, forward strand.
TGATACCATAGCGTGAAAGGGCTTCTGTTACGAGGGCAATCATACCTGGAATATCTTGATGAACGATGATGATAGTCGGTGTATTCATACTGAGAGAGACGGCAAAGCCATTGAGTTCGGTTACCTGAATATTTCCTCCACCGATAGAAATACCAGTCACGCTAATGGTCTTGTGTTCATTTTTAACGGTAATTTTAGTGGTATTAGGGTGAGGAGCATTGCTGTCTTTCTGAATGGTCCAGACAATCTTGATGCCACGCTTGTGGGCAATCTCCAGACTATTTGGGATTTCAGGATCATCTGTATCCATGCCCAAAATACCTGCAACAAGGGCTAGGTCTGTCCCGTGACCACGATAGGTTTTGGCAAATGAGTTAAATAGTTGGAATTCGACTTCTGTCGGAGTATCATCAAAAATGGAAGAAACGATCTTCCCAATACGGACAGCACCAGCGGTATGGCTACTAGATGGGCCAATCATAACTGGTCCGATGATATCAAAGACAGATTGAAAACGAAGTGATTTCATCAGTTTCCCCTTATAAAAATTCTTATCTCTATTATATCAAAGAATAAAGGTCTTGACTTTAATTGTGGATGAAAACCTTTCTAATACCTTAAATAGCATAAAAATAGTATCTTTTATGACAAAAAATACCTTATTTAGGGAAATAAAAAATAATTTTGTAATATTTCTACATAAAAGTGTCAAGAAACGGTAATATTTAAAAGGTATCATAGAACTATAGAAAGAAGGAGAATTTTCAAATATGAAATCAACAACTAAAAAGATTAAAACAACTCTTGCAGGAGTAGCTGCCTTGTTTGCAGTATTTGCTCCATCATTTGTATCTGCTCAAGAATCATCAACTTACACTGTTAAAGAAGGTGATACACTTTCAGAAATCGCTGAAACTCACAACACAACTGTTGAGAAATTGGCAGAAAACAACCACATTGACAACATCCATATGATTTATGTTGGTCAAGAGTTGGTTATCGACGGTCCAGCAGCGCCAGTAGCACCAGCTTCAACGACTTATGCAGCACCAGCTGCTCAAGATGAAACTGTTTCAGTTCCAGCAGCAGAAACTACAGAAGTAGAGGAGGAAACTCCAGTAGCAAGCGAAACAGTAGCAGAAGAAACAGTTGTTTCAACTGTAAGCGGATCTGAAGCAGAAGCTAAAGAATGGATTGCACAAAAAGAATCAGGCGGTAGCTATACAGCTACAAATGGACGTTATATCGGACGTTACCAATTGACAGATTCATACTTGAATGGTGACTACTCAGCTGAAAACCAAGAACGTGTAGCAGATGCCTACGTTGCAGGACGTTACGGTTCATGGACAGCCGCTAAAAACTTCTGGCTTAACAACGGCTGGTATTAAGAAATAACGAACAGAATAATATGAAAAGGTCGAGGAAATCCCTCGACTTTTTTATCTTTCCTTCGGTTGATAATAGGTCTCTACTTCTTTTTTGAGATGAGACAGCATAGAAGTTTCCTCGGTCAGCTTCAGAAGTGAGAAACCTTTTTGGATAAGTCTAGCATCATCCCTACAAATCCCGATACGGACATAGCAGATAGCAAGCCTATCGTAGCTTTTCTTGTTCTTGGCATCCTCTAGTAAAGTATAGCAGATTTGTTGACACATGTTTTTGTCTTGATTGTATAAGTAAATGGTGGAAAGGTTGAGTAGGATTGCTACTCGCAGTTCATATAGATGTTGATAGTTTTTATAGACTTCCAAGCGTTGCAAGATTTTTTCAGTGATGAGATGGAGGTGTTCAATGGGAAAGCTGAAAAGGATGGTATTGAGGATTTTTAGGTCATTTTCATACCATATATCTTGTTTTTCAATTTTCTCCCAAAGTTTTGTGACAGTCTGTTTCACTTGGTTTGACAGTTGCTCTGTACCATGTTGACGGATATGAATGACAATTTCCAACATATCTCTGATTTCTTCTATGGGCAGGTCGTGGTGGGTTTTGAGATAGTCTTGGCATTTTTGAAATAGTTTTTCGAGTTCACTAGTCCCTAGGGTTGAGCTCATATTGAGATAGGTTTGCATGATTTCTGTTTGTTGGCTCGGTTGATAGAGGTGGCAGATATAGTCAAACTCTTCAAAACTCATATTGATTTGCCGGAGAAGAAACTCCATATTTTCATATTTGGGAGTTACCTTGCCGCTTTCAATCTTTGATAGGCTGGTTCTTGAGAGAACCTCCCCACAGACCTCTTCTTGGGTCAATCCTTTTGACTCACGTATTTCTTTATATACTTTCCCGAAATCATAACGCATAATTTTCTCCTTTTCGTGAAAAAAGTTAACAAAGAATAAAATCCTATTAAAAATATTGTATCATAGTAATATAAAAAGTAGAAAATAAAAGTAAAATAAGCTTGATGTAATTTTAGAATGAGCTTAATGACTATAATGATGTAGCTAGAAAAGGGGTGGAAAAATGTTTAAAAATAAGGAACTTTTTCGAGTAGTCATGATATTTGTGATAGGAATTATCCTAATTTTAATGACACCCGTCTTATTTAAAGTTGTTATGGAACTATTTTCAAAATAGATAGGCCTCTGTTTTAGGCGGAAAAGTTAATCAGGAGGTTAAGTAATGAACTACAATTTAAAATATCTTTTATCAGGAATATTTGTCCTAGCCTTTATAAGCTTCCTAGTATGGATGCGTTATTTTAATCAGAGGAAGGAAGAAGAGCATTCGGATGTGTCTTTTGAAGCGAGATTAGACAGTGAGGTCAAGACATTATATAAACAACTAGGATTGGGTGAGGAGCCTCACTATTTCTTAGCTTATCGCTACCTACATCCCTGGTTTAATTTGGCGATTTTACCACCAACAGTTGAAATTTTCTTAACTAAAATAGCGCTGGTGATGGTAACTCCAGATGAACTGCTGATAAGAAATCTTGGGAATGGGATGACTTTCACAAGTGAGCATCATCGTGATTTGCGGCAAGGACTTATCCGCATTCCAAAATCAGAGATGAAAGAATTTGAGATTCGTAACTGGAAAAAATTTTTTGTATTTGGCGATTTTTTGACAATTAAAACAAGCCAACATAGCTATTATTTGCAGGTTAGAGATGATGGACTTCAAAAAGGAAGTCTTTCTACCAAACATTTCTCCGACTTGAAACGACAAGATTTTCTCGGATTATTGACAGATAAAAGAACATTCTGATTGACAATTGCCCTAGTTGTTTATTGTAAACTTTACAAATGAGCTGTAAACACTAGAATCCATTCAGAAAGGCAATTTCTATGAAAAATAAAATTTTAATCATTGTCTATCTTTTAGCCTCGCTAATCATCAGTTTTACAATCTTTTCACTTTTGCATATTGATTTTAAATGGTGGACAACTCTGGCTATAAGTGCAGGATTTATTTACACCTATTTAAAATTTAGTAAAAAATAAAAAGTACCTGCACCTATCTCGCTTTCGTCTCTTCACGGGAGGTATCTCTATGAAAAAAATCAGTCATCTTTGTATGCTCCTGCTCTTGCTGTGTACTACGTTTTTTGTCCTGAATGTAAATGTTACACGAGAAATAGTGCGGATTCAGGAGATGGGTAAGACAACTTATTCATTTGACTTGTACTTGAAAGATGTCACTAAACCGACAGAAACGATTCTCCAGTTTTTTGAAGAGGTTGCAAGTCAAGACAAGGTCTCTATTATTAAAGTAGATAATGGCGATGAGGCAGTCAAGGCTGGTGTTTTTGATAAGGAAACCTTTCCCTATCAGGAGTTCGGTCTGACTTCTCTTGATTTTTCAAAGAATGAGAAGGGAGTCTACAGCAACCAGGACCTTCCCAATAATCTAGGAACCATTCCCACCTTTTTAAAGGTGAAATTCATTCGACTCCAGACCTTCCGATCCTATATTGAGGATAAATCCCATACTGTAAATGGGCGCTACATGATTACCTCCAGCAAAGAGATAGATCGCGATACCATTCTACAAAAGTGGAGTGATTTTTTCCAGATAGATAAGACGATTTTATTAGAACCCACTTACCGAAGTCAGGTTGGAGTGCTAAATCAAGCTTTGTTACTATCTATCATTATCTTTATCTTGGCAATCTTGCTTGTGATTTTAATGACAGTTTATCAGCCGATGATGGAGATGAAACGAGTGGGGGTTCAAAAGTTACTTGGTTTTCAAAGCAGGGCAATTTTAGCTGGTTTTGTAAAGACTAATTTTTATCTTCTCTTGGGTGGAAGTCTTGTCATTGACTTGGGACTATTTTTAGTGCTGGACTACAGACCAAAACTTCTGTTCCCAAGTTTACTCTTATCCCAAGTCCTACTTTTACAGTTGTATTTGTTCATCAGTTGGCTGACCTACCTGATGATTCAGAAAATGACAGTCAGTTCCATGTTGAAAGGTTTTTCATCTGTCAAACTTGGTCTTATCTTCAATTATGTGATGAAAATAGGGACAACTATTTTACTGACGGTTTTACTGATTGGGGTGGGCAGAAGTTTAGAACAAGAAAACAAAGAACTTGCTTATCAGCAACAGTGGGTAAGCCAAGGTAATTACCTGACATTAGAAACCTTCAAACTCAATGATAATCTGTGGCAAGAAGAGCTAGCAGGGTCAGGGAAATCTACAGATTATTTCTACCAATTTTATCAAGACTTGCTAGCAAAAACACAAGTAAACTATGTGCGAAGTGGGAGTCTTCCTATCAAACCAGTCATCAAAGCTGAACAAGTACAGCACTACCAACTGCCTGATAAGGTAGATGTTTACTATGCAAACCGTCAATTTTTAGAGAGTAAGGGCTTCAAGTTACCAGATACCGGCACTAAAAAGGTGATTTTGTTGCCAATCAGTGACAAAGGACAAGAAGGCAAGAATCAGTTCTTGGGAAAATCCATCGCCTATCTTTCTATGAGGTATGAAGATCAGCAAAAGCAAACAATAGAAGATATGGATGTAGAAATTGCCTACTATGAAGGAGATTGGTCTTTCTTCCCTTATAATAATGAGCGAAAGGAAAATCTCCACAATCCAATCATTAGTCTAGTAAATGATCAAGACATGATGTGGGAAGAAAAGACTCGCTTGTCAACGACAGGTTTAAACAACCCGATGAAAGTTGAAAATACAGAACAAAATCAAAAAGTGATTACGGAGTTAGCTGAGAAATTATCAGATGGGAATTATTTAAAATTTTCATCGATTCAAGCCATTCAACAAGAGAAAGTGGATTCTTATCGAGATGCAGTTCGAAATCTTAATATACTCTTTGCTTTGTTTGGTCTCCTTAGCATGATGATTTCCTACTTTTTACTCGTTACCACTTTCTTGTTGAAGCGCAGGGATATCATTACCAAGAAGTTTATGGGGTGGAAACTGGTCGATCGCTACCGTCCTCTCCTCGTTCTGCTCTTGCTGGGCTATAGTCTGCCTCTTCTAGTCTTGATTTTCTTTGCCCATGCGCTCCTGCCACTTCTACTGTTTGCAGGTTTTACATGTTTGGATATACTATTTGTGCTAGCCTTGGCTTCTAGGATGGAGAAAAGAAGTCTAGTAGAATTATTGAAAGGGGGCATCTTATGATTGAGTTGAAAAATATTACCAAAACCATTGGGGGAAAAGTGATTTTGGATAACTTATCTCTCAGGATTGATCAGGGGGATTTGGTAGCTATTGTTGGTAAGAGTGGTAGTGGGAAGTCGACCTTGTTAAATTTATTGGGTTTGATAGATGGTGATTATAGCGGACGGTATGAGATTTTTGGTCAGACAAATCTAGCGGTTAATTCTGCTAAGTCACAAACAATAATCCGTGAACATATCTCTTATCTATTTCAAAATTTTGCCCTGATTGATGATGAAACGGTCGAGTACAATCTTATGCTGGCACTGAAATATGTGAAATTGTCTAAGAAAGACAAGCTCAAAAAGGTGGAAGAGATTTTAGAGAGAGTAGGTTTGTCAGCTACTTTGCATCAAAAGGTCTCTGAGTTGTCTGGTGGCGAACAACAACGAATTGCAGTTGCTAGAGCCATCTTAAAACCCAGCCAGCTGATTTTAGCCGATGAACCAACAGGTTCGCTGGATCCTGAAAATAGAGATTTGGTCTTGAAGTTTCTCTTAGAGATGAATCGCGAGGGGAAAACAGTTATTATTGTGACCCACGATGCTTATGTAGCCCAACAATGTCATCGGATCATTGAATTGGGCGAGGGAAAATGAGTTCGTTCAGCTCCATTTGACTGACTGAATACTCATATTTCCCAGAGAGAAATAGCATAAATACGCCTAGGAATGACATTTTTATGTAACTTTCCTAGGTTTTTCTGTTTTAAACTGAAAAAATTTTCAATTTAGGCTTGACAAAGGATGAGGATAGGTGTATTATTTATACAACTAAAAAGAATAAACATAAAGGAGGCTTTGTTATGAATAAGATGAAGAAGGTGTTGATGACGATGTTTGGTTTAGTGATGCTCCCCCTACTATTTGCTTGTAGTAACAATCAATCGGCTGGAATTGAAGCTATCAAGTCCAAAGGAAAATTGGTTGTAGCCCTCAATCCAGATTTTGCTCCATTTGAATACCAAAAAGTGGTTGATGGGAAAAATCAGATTGTGGGTTCAGATATCGAATTAGCCAAGGCTATCGCAACAGAACTAGGTGTCGAATTGGAACTATCTCCCATGAGTTTTGACAATGTACTGGCTAGTGTTCAATCAGGTAAAGCTGACCTTGCCATATCTGGTGTTTCTAAGACAGATGAGCGGAGCAAGGTGTTCGATTTTTCAATTCCCTACTATACTGCAAAAAATAAACTCATTGTCAAAAAATCTGACTTGGCCACTTATCAGTCTGTAAACGACTTGGCGCAGAAAAAGGTCGGAGCACAGAAAGGTTCGATTCAAGAGACGATGGCGAAAGATTTGCTACAAAATTCATCCCTCGTATCTCTGCCTAAAAATGGGAATTTAATTACAGATTTAAAATCAGGACAAGTGGATGCCGTTATCTTTGAAGAACCTGTTGCCAAGGGATTTGTGGAAAATAATCCTGATTTAGCAATCGCAGACCTCAATTTTGAAAAAGAACAAGATGACTCTTACGCGGTCGCCATGAAAAAAGATAGCAAGGAATTGAAAGAGGCAGTCGATAAAACTATTCAAAAGTTGAAGGAGTCTGGGGAATTAGACAAACTCATTGAGGATGCCTTTAAAGCGTCCATTGAAAAATAGAAAGAAGGAAAAGAACATGAATAAAGAAAAAGTAATTTTGGCCTATTCTGGCGGTTTAGACACATCAGTTGCTATTACCTGGTTAAAGAAAGACTATGATGTTGTTGCAGTTTGTATGGATGTGGGTGAAGGGAAAGACTTAGATTTCATCCATGATAAGGCTCTTAAGGTTGGGGCAGTAGAATCTTATGTCATTGATGTTAAGGACGAATTTGCTACAGATTATGTGCTAGTGGCTCTTCAGTCACATGCCTACTATGAACAAAAGTACCCCTTGGTATCTGCCTTGAGCCGCCCTCTTATTTCTAAAAAATTGGTTGAAATAGCGCATCAGACAGGAGCGACTACAATTGCTCATGGTTGTACAGGTAAGGGGAATGACCAAGTGCGTTTTGAAGTATCGATTGCAGCCTTGGATCCCAATTTAAAAGTGATTGCTCCAGTTCGTGAATGGAAATGGTCTAGGGAGGAAGAAATTCATTATGCTAAGGAAAATGGGGTGCCTGTTCCTGCTGACCTTGACAATCCCTACTCTGTCGACCAAAATCTTTGGGGACGTGCCAATGAGTGTGGTATTTTGGAAAATCCATGGAATCAGGCTCCAGAAGAAGCCTTTGGCATCACAACTTCTCCAGAGCAAGCTCCAGATACGCCAGAATACATTGATATTGAGTTTAGTGAAGGTGTCCCTGTTTCCCTTAATGGAGAAGGGTTAAAATTGGCAGATTTGATTCAAAAACTCAATGAAATAGCTGGAAAACATGGGGTCGGACGGATTGACCACGTGGAAAATCGCTTAGTTGGGATTAAATCAAGAGAAATCTATGAATGCCCAGGGGCAGTGACCTTGCTGACAGCTCATAAGGAAATTGAGGACTTGACGCTTGTGAGAGAAGTGGCTCATTTTAAACCAATTATAGAAAATGAATTATCAAATCTCATTTATAATGCTTTGTGGTTTAGTCCGGCTACGCAAGCCTTGATTGCTTATATTAAAGAGACTCAAAAAGTTGTCAATGGGACTGCAAAAGTTAAACTCTATAAGGGAAGCGCTCAGGTCGTGGCTCGGAAATCACCAAATTCACTTTATGATGAAAATTTGGCGACGTATACTAGTGCAGATACCTTTGACCAAGATGCGGCTGTTGGCTTTATTAAGTTGTGGGGACTTCCAACCAAGGTTCATTCTGAGGTTCAAAAAAGCGCTAAATAGGGCGATTGACTAGAGAGGTGGATGTGATATGGCTAAGAATACAAAATTATGGGGTGGTCGCTTTGAAGGTACTGTCGAAGACTGGGTAGAGCGCTTTGGTGCGAGTATATCTTTTGACCAGAAATTAGCTAAATTTGATGTGATTGGTTCTTTAGCCCACGTTCAGATGTTGGGCCAGACGGGCATTTTGAGTTTGAAGGAGTCAGAAAAGATTCAAGAAGGTTTGAAAGAGCTTTTAGAAGAGCTAGAGGCAGGCCAACTTGACTTTGATATCGCAAACGAAGATATTCATATGAATATGGAAGTGTTGCTGACAGAAAAAATTGGTCCCCTTGCAGGGAAATTACATACGGCTCGTTCTAGAAATGACCAAGTTGCGACAGATATGCACTTGTATCTCAAGGAACAACTAGGCCATGTCCTAGATAAACTGGCTCATCTCAAGGGTGTTTTATTAGACTTGGCGGAAAATCATGTGGAGACGATCATACCGGGCTATACCCATCTGCAACATGCCCAGCCTATTAGTTTTGCCCACCACCTGATGGCTTACTACAATATGTTTCAAAGAGACAGTGAACGTTTTGAATTTAACCAGAAGCATACAGACTTATGCCCTCTAGGTGCAGCAGCTTTGGCAGGAACGACCTTCCCCATTGATCGCCAATTGTCTAGCGATTTGTTGAAGTTTAAGCAACCTTATACAAATTCTTTGGATGCTGTTAGTGACCGCGATTTTATCTTAGAATTTCTATCCAATGCCAGCATACTCATGATGCACATGAGCCGTTTTTGCGAAGAAATGATCAATTGGTGTAGTTTTGAGTACCAATTCATTACCTTGTCAGATACGTTTACAACAGGTTCCTCTATTATGCCACAAAAGAAAAATCCAGATATGGCTGAGTTGATTCGAGGAAAGACTGGTAGAGTTTATGGGAATCTGTTTGGACTATTGACAGTCATGAAGTCCTTGCCCTTAGCTTATAATAAGGATTTGCAAGAGGATAAGGAAGGGATGTTTGACACGGTCGAAACGATTTTAAATTCCCTTGATGTATTGGCAGGTATGTTGTCCAGCTTGCAGGTAAACAAGGAAAAAATGCAAGAGTCGACAGAGAAGGACTTTTCAAATGCGACTGAATTGGCAGATTATTTGGCAGGGAAAGGCTTGCCATTTAGAGAAGCTCATGAGGTTGTGGGAAGATTAGTGCTAGACTCTATCAAGTCTGCTAAAAATATCCAAGATTGGAGTCTGGAGGAATTGCAAACCTATCATTCCCTCATTGCCGAGGATATTTATGTCTACTTGCAACCTAAAACTGCTGTTCAAAGACGAAATTCCTTGGGAGGTACAGGATTTGACCAAGTGAAATACCAGATTGCAGTTGCTAAGAAAGCGAATGAAGCTAAAAAGTGCTAGATTGATAGGTTTAGAACAAGAGGTTGGTAGATTATCAGCCTCTTTCTTGTCTTCTCCAACCAAGCATGTTATAATGAATACTGCTCAAGCGACCTTCAATCGTGAAGCACACACGACCTTCAATCGTGAACTAGTCATTTCGTTTATCTTTTATTACGTCGTTAACTCGAAATGAGATGCAAGCTGAGCTTGTCTGATTTATAACCTCAATCAGTCTCCCAGACTGATTGAGCGAACTCAAGTTATGCCTGCGACTCGTTGCCTATCATATTTTCATTTTAAGATGATAGGCTAAAATGGTCTCCCAGACCATTTTACTACTAAAAGCAAACGAAATGACTGTACTCAAATAAATTCTATTGAAAGTCATAGTAAATAGAATTTTGAGGGGTATAAATAAACGAATAGATGGGAGACCTACCATGAGTGAGAACTCTAAAACACGTGTTGTTGTGGGGATGAGTGGTGGTGTTGATTCGTCGGTGACGGCTCTTTTGCTCAAGGAGCAGGGCTACGATGTGATCGGTATCTTCATGAAGAACTGGGATGACACAGATGAAAACGGCGTCTGTACGGCGACCGAAGATTACAAGGATGTGGCTGCGGTAGCAGACCAGATTGGCATTCCCTACTACTCTGTCAATTTTGAAAAAGAGTACTGGGACCGCGTTTTTGAGTATTTCCTAGCGGAATACCGTGCAGGACGCACGCCAAATCCAGATGTTATGTGCAACAAGGAAATCAAGTTCAAGGCCTTTTTAGACTATGCTATGACCTTGGGGGCAGATTATGTAGCGACTGGGCATTATGCTCGAGTAGCGCGTGATGAGGATGGCACTGTTCACATGCTTCGTGGCGTGGACAATGGCAAGGATCAGACCTATTTCCTCAGCCAACTTTCGCAAGAGCAACTTCAAAAAACCATGTTTCCATTGGGACATTTGGAAAAGCCTGAAGTTCGCAGATTAGCAGAAGAAGCAGGCCTTGCGACTGCTAAGAAGAAAGACTCGACAGGAATTTGCTTTATCGGAGAAAAGAACTTTAAAAACTTTCTCAGTAACTACTTGCCAGCTCAGCCTGGTCGCATGATGACTGTGGATGGTCACGATATGGGCGAGCATGCAGGTCTTATGTACTATACAATCGGTCAGCGTGGAGGTCTCGGTATCGGTGGCCAACACGGTGGTGACAATGCCCCTTGGTTTGTTGTCGGAAAAGACCTAAGCAAGAATATCCTCTATGTCGGCCAAGGTTTCTATCATGATTCGCTCATGTCAACTAGCTTAGAAGCCAGTCAAGTCCACTTTACTCGTGATATGCCAGAGGAGTTTACGCTCGAATGTACGGCTAAATTCCGCTACCGTCAGCCTGATTCTAAGGTGACCGTCCATGTCAAAGGAGACAAGGCAGAGGTCATCTTTGCGGAACCACAACGCGCGATTACACCAGGTCAGGCAGTTGTTTTCTATGATGGTCAGGAATGTTTGGGCGGCGGTATTATTGACCAAGCGTATAAAGACGGAAAAGTTTGTCAGTATGTCTAACTGGAGTTAAGTAAAAATGATGAGTTCTCAATTTTTTTATGCATTTATGGCATTTTTCGCTATAATGAACCCAATTTCAAATCTTCCTGCTTACATGGCTTTAGTAGCAGATGATAGTCAAAAAATTTCACGAAAAATTGCTTTTAGGAGTCTTTTGATTGCCTTTGTTATTGTAACTGTTTTTATCTTTTCAGGAGATTTCATTTTTAAGGTATTTGGAATTACAATTGTTTCTTTCAGAATTGCTGGTGGAATATTAGTGGCCGTTATCGGTTATCATATGATTAATGGTAATCATTCACCTAGCTATAAAGGAATGGAGCAGCAAGCAGTAAATTCAGATCAAATGTCTATTGCTATTTCTCCTCTTGCAATGCCACTTTTTGCGGGACCAGGTACAATTACAACTGCTTTAAGTCTGGCTAATGGAGGTTTGCAGAATCAACTGATAACCGTAGTTGCTTTTGCTCTACTATGTGTCATCACTTATCTCCTGTTAAGAAGTGCAAAACAAATTGCAGGCTTCTTGGGAGAAAATTTGATGAAAATTATAACGAAAATGATGGGACTTTTACTATTCACGATAGGAATACAGATGATTATCGTCAGTGTGCAGACCTTGCTCAAACAGTGATTTGCATTGACAAAACGATTTGATTTGATAAAATAACTTTAACAATAGTCATGATGGTCAAAGCTCATGGATGTTGCAGGCTTTTTGTTCTGGACTTCTCAGAGTTTTGACTGTTTTTGTGTCGTTTAAGGGAAAGGGCAAAAATGATTCAACAAGATTTTCGGACAAAAGTAGGAAATACAGTTTTTGGTGTTCGGGCGACAGCCTTGATTCTCCAAAATCGCAAGCTCCTAGTCACCAAAGATAAGGGCAAGTATTACACTATCGGCGGTGCGATTCAAGTTAACGAAAAAACGGAAGACGCGGTAGTCCGTGAAGTGAGGGAAGAACTGGGTGTTAAAGCTCAAGCTGGACAACTAGCTTTTGTGGTTGAAAATCATTTTGAACAGGACGGTGTTTCCTATCACAATATCGAGTTTCATTATCTGGTGGACTTGCTTGAAGATGCTCCATTGACCATGCAGGAAGACGAAAAAACGCAGCCTTGTGAGTGGATTGACATAGACAAGATTAAGGGTATCAATCTAGTTCCAGCCTTTCTAAAAACAGCCTTACCAGATTGGGACGGCCAACTAAGACACATTCATCTTGAGGAATAGGAGAGAAAAGGATGGTTAAGCTTATTGCCCATGTACTTGTTCATAGTGGTGATGATTATTTGCTCATTCAGCGTTCGAAAATTAAAAGAGGACAACCCAATGTTTATCCAACTTACTGGGATATTCCTGGTGGCGGGGTTGAAAAGGGTGAACTTCCGCGAGATGGAGCTCTTAGAGAATGTATTGAAGAAGCGGGAGTTAGGCTAGATAGTAGTTCGCTCAAACTTCTTCACGAAGATAGTCAACTGGATACCTCAAAGGATACGGTCTTTACTCGCTTAGTTTATAAAGCAGAGTGGGTTGGGGAGAAGCCAATTATCAGATTAGATCCTGAAGAGCATACACACTTTAAATGGGTTACTATGGATCAAGCTCTAGAGGAGAAGAAGTTAGTTCCTTATTTGAGAGAAATTTTTGAAAGGTTAAGAAATGACATATAATTTTACTGAAGAATACGATATTATTGTAATTGGTGCGGGACACGCTGGGGTAGAAGCATCTCTAGCTGCTAGTCGTATGGGTTGTAAGGTCTTACTTGCGACCATCAACATTGAAATGCTGGCTTTCATGCCTTGTAACCCCTCTATCGGTGGTTCTGCCAAAGGGATTGTTGTGCGTGAAGTTGATGCCCTCGGTGGCGAGATGGCCAAAACCATTGACAAGACTTACATCCAGATGAAGATGCTCAACACAGGGAAGGGGCCAGCTGTCCGTGCCCTTCGTGCGCAAGCCGATAAGGAACTTTACTCTAAGGAAATGCGCAAGACAGTTGAAAACCAAGAAAATCTGACCCTTCGTCAGACCATGATTGATGAGATTTTGGTGGAAGATGGCAAGGTTGTCGGTGTGCGTACGGCGACCCATCAAGAGTATGCTGCCAAGGCCGTTATCGTGACGACAGGGACAGCCCTTCGTGGGGAAATTATCATCGGAGACCTCAAGTACTCATCAGGTCCTAACCACAGCCTAGCATCTATTAACCTTGCTGACAACCTCAAGGAATTGGGCCTCGAAATCGGTCGTTTCAAGACAGGGACGCCTCCACGTGTCAAGGCTTCTTCTATCAATTACGATGTTACAGAGATTCAGCCAGGAGACGAAGCACCTAATCACTTCTCATATACTTCACGTGATGAGGACTATGTCAAGGATCAAGTGCCATGCTGGTTGACCTATACCAATGGTACCAGTCATGAAATTATCCAAAATAACCTCCACCGTGCGCCTATGTTTACAGGTGTGGTCAAAGGAGTGGGGCCTCGTTACTGTCCATCGATTGAGGACAAGATTGTGCGCTTTGCGGATAAGGAACGCCACCAACTCTTCCTAGAGCCAGAAGGGCGCAATACAGAGGAAGTCTATGTCCAAGGACTTTCAACCAGTCTGCCTGAGGATGTCCAGCGTGACTTGGTTCATTCCATCAAAGGTTTGGAAAATGCAGAAATGATGCGGACAGGTTATGCCATTGAGTATGACATGGTCTTGCCACACCAGTTGCGTGCGACTCTGGAAACTAAGAAAATCTCCGGACTTTTCACTGCTGGTCAGACAAATGGAACGTCAGGTTACGAAGAGGCAGCAGGCCAAGGGATTATCGCGGGTATCAATGCGGCTCTGAAAATCCAAGGTAAGCCTGAGCTGATTTTAAAGCGCAGTGACGGTTATATCGGGGTGATGATTGATGACTTGGTGACCAAGGGAACGATTGAACCCTACCGTCTCTTGACCAGTCGTGCTGAATACCGTCTCATTCTTCGCCATGACAATGCAGATATGCGTTTGACAGAGATGGGACGCGAGATTGGCCTTGTTGACGATGAACGTTGGGCTCGATTTGAGATTAAGAAAAACCAATTTGACAATGAGATGAAGCGCCTAGATAGCATCAAACTAAAGCCAGTCAAGGAAACAAATGCCAAGGTTGAGGAGATGGGCTTCAAGCCGTTGACCGATGCAGTGACAGCCAAGGAATTCCTTCGCCGTCCAGAAGTGTCTTACCAAGATGTGGTAGCCTTCATTGGGCCAGCTGCAGAGGATTTGGATGACAAGATTATCGAATTGATTGAAACAGAAATCAAATACGAGGGTTACATCTCAAAAGCCATGGATCAGGTTGCCAAGATGAAACGCATGGAAGAAAAACGCATTCCAGCCAATATTGATTGGGATGACATTGACTCTATCGCAACCGAAGCCCGTCAGAAGTTCAAACTCATCAATCCAGAAACCATCGGCCAAGCCAGCCGTATTTCGGGAGTAAACCCAGCAGATATTTCTATTCTGATGGTGTATCTTGAAGGTAAAAATCGTAGTATTTCTAAAAATCAAGAAAAGAAAGCATAGAGAAAAACAGCTCCGAAGACGGGGCTGTTTTGTTGACTTGTACTCAATGAAAATCAAAGAGCAAACTAGGGAGCTAGCCGTAGGTTGCTCAAAGCACTGCTTTGAGGTTGTAGATAGAACTGACGAAGTCAGTAACATATATACGGCAAGGCGAAGCTGACGTGGTTTGAATTTGATTTTCGAAGAGTATTATTCTTCATCTGGTGTGAGGATCATTGGGATGATAATTGGTTCACGTTCTGTATTTTCATAAAGGAAGGGGCGAATAGCGTTGACAATGGCACCATTGACTGATTGCACGCTGGCGTCCTTGTTTTTCAGTGCGATACGAATGGCATTGAAGAGAATGCGCTGGCTTTGGCGAATCAAGTCTCCAGACTCTCTCATGTAGACAAAGCCTCGGCTGAGGATGTCTGGACCAGACAGAATCATCTGCGATTTGAAGTCAACAGTTGCGACTGCCAGAACGACACCGTCTTCAGATAGATCACGACGATCTTTGAGGACAGCTGCGCCAATTTCACCGATACGATTTCCATCGACATAGATATCTTGGGCATTGAAATGACCTGCGATACGAGCAGAATCTGCGGTGAGGGCAAGCACATCACCATTGCTCATGATAAAGATATTGTCCTTCTCAACACCAGTATCTACCGCTAGTCCAGCGTGGACTTTTTGCATGCGGTATTCACCGTGGACAGGCATGAAGTATTTTGGCTTAATCAAGCGGAGCATGAGTTTTTGCTCTTGCTGACCACCGTGTCCAGATGTATGGATATTATTCACTTTACCGTGGATAACTTCGACACCAGCTTCAGAAATGATGTTGATCAGCTTGTTGACGCTAGTCGTATTTCCAGGGATTGGACTTGAAGAGAAGATAACTGTATCACCTGGTTGGAGTTGTACCTGACGGTGGGTTCCGTTGGCGATACGAGAGAGGGCTGCCATCGGCTCACCCTGGCTACCTGTACAGAGGATCAGAATTTCTCCTGCAGGGTAGTCTTTGATTTCATTTGGCTCGATAAAGGTTCCCTTAGGAGCTTTGATGTAGCCAAGATCGATTCCGTTGACAATGGCCTTTTCCATAGAACGACCAAAGACAGCGATCTTGCGCCCAGTCTTAACAGCAGCTTCTGTTGCTTGCTGGAGACGGAAGATATTTGAGGCAAAGGATGCAAAGATGATACGTCCCTCTATGCCTTGGATAATCTTCATGATGGACTGGCCAACGACTTTTTCAGAGTTGGTAAAGGTTGGAATTTCTGCATTTGTCGAGTCAGACAGGAGACAGAGTACACCGTCTTCACCAAGAGCTGCCATACGGTGCAAATCTGCTGGTTCACCAACTGGTGTTAAGTCAAACTTGAAGTCACCCGTACAGACAATTTTCCCTTGAGGAGTATGAATGACAATCCCCAAAGGTTCTGGAATAGAGTGAGTCGTTCTAAAGAAAGTTGCCTTGAGATTTTTAAAGGTCAACTCAGTATTGTGGTTGATTTCGTAAAGTTTGGCGTTGCGCAAGAGGCCGTGTTCTTCGAGTTTCCCACGGATCAAAGCCAAGGCAAGCGGCCCAGCGTAGATAGGGACATTTGCTTGCTTGAGTAGGAATGGAATCCCACCGATGTGGTCCTCGTGTCCGTGTGTGATTAAGACAGCCTTGACGCGGTCGATATTGTCTACGATGTAAGAGTAGTCAGGAATGACATAGTCGATACCCAGCAAGTCATCTTCTGGGAATTTAATCCCAGCATCGACGATGACAATCTCGTCTTGGTATTCAATTCCGTAAGTGTTTTTCCCGATTTCTCCCAGACCACCGATGGCAAAAACGCCAACTTCTTCAGGTTTAAGAGTATAGGCCATATTAGAACTCCGTAATTTCGAAGGCGCCAGTTTCTTTTTCGTAATCTAGCAATTTGTCAGACAAGAGTTCGATATACTCGATATTGTACTCTGGGCGATTTTCTTCGACAAGTTGGCGAGCAGCGATACGGCCCTCAAGTTCTGAGTTGGCATCGATGTCTAGGTAAAGTGCGCGTGTAGTTTCACGACGTGGGCTACGTTCTTTTGTTTCTTGATAAAAAACTTTGTAAATCATATAGTTCCTTTCTATTTTACAGGTCAGCTTATTCCAAACTTTTAGCATAGATTTGCTTGATTTCATTCCATTTTGTGTCTAGATTGACCTTGATTCGTTACAATTATTTCAATTATACCACAAAATGAAAAATTAGTAAAAGACGGAAACGAGAAAGTCACAGGCCGGCTTCTTTAGTAAACGTTTGCAAAAATAAAGAAAATATGTTATTTTGATAATGGAAATGAGTTTTATTGTTTGTCATAATTCCATATAGTTTTTAAGTCAAGGAGGTTGCCCTATGTATAACTTATTTGCTTTTGCTATCGGAGCTCGCTTGGTAGCTTTTATTGTTTTTGTTGCTTGCGTTTATGCGGGGAATCTTCTATTTGCCAAACTGGAACAACGACAAAGCAAGTTCTTGTGGAAAATTACCTTTGTGACTCTCTACTCGATTTTTCTCCTCCTCGTAACCTATGTCGTTTGGTTTGTATTTTACTTTGGATTAAATGCTTAGATGCCCTGCTCATGCTGGGGCATTTTTGTTTGGGAATAAAGAAAATTCCACCCCATCTATCAAGATGAGGCAGTTTTTGCATTTTTCTAAAATGACATGACAATGGAATTTTCAGAGCTTATTATTTTTATGGGAGTCATTGTTCTGTTCAAAAATAGAGTTGAAGCATACAAATAAAACAATACAAACAGATAAATCGATTGGTAAAGGGATAGTAGTAATGTTTAAATCATTGAGAATGCTGAGCAAACTATAAGAGATAAAGATAATAAAATTTATCCTTCTAAAAATGTGTTTCTTATCTAGCATGATTTACCAAACTTTTTACGAAGGTCTTTTCCAATGGTATAACCTGCCATAAATAAAGCGATACCAACACCTACACCAAAGCCACCCTTTATTTCTTGCAATTCCTTATTAGAAATTTCACAATAGTTGTTCAAATCTTTCATCATATTAATCTCCTCCTAAAAAATAACCAGCTGCCAAACCAGAACCTATAAGTGCTGTTCCACCTGCAATAGCTTTCCAAGATACTGCTACTCCAAAGATAACCAAGGGAGCGAGACCGCCATCAATATCTGATAATTCATTTTCAGATAAGGATAAAAATTGATTGTCAAGAACGTCAAAATTTGTCATTGAACTTTCCTCCTTTTTTCTTGTTCACTTTTATATTCGTAAAAGAAAAGGAAAAGTGAACATTTTTTTAAATTATTTTTAGTTAAGTGAGGGCACTCTTGTTTAGGGATAAAGAAAATTCCCATGTGCCAGCTTTTGTAGTATAATAGTAAGCAGACAAAAAGATAGGAATGTGTTATGAAAGTATTAGCTTTTGATACGTCTAGCAAGGCTCTTTCTCTCGCTATTTTAGAGGACAAGCAGGTTCTTGCTGAGACGACGATTAATATTAAGAAAAATCATAGTATTACCCTTATGCCTACCATCGATTTTTTGATGGCAAGTTTGGATTGGACGCCCAAGGATTTGGACCGAATCGTGGTGGCGGAAGGGCCAGGTAGCTACACAGGCTTGCGAATTGCGGTAGCCACTGCTAAGACGCTGGCTCATACTCTGAACATTGAGTTGGTTGGTATGTCTAGCCTCTTGGCTTTGGTGCCATATCAACAAGAAGGCTTGTTCGTCCCTTTGATGGATGCGCGTCGCAACAATGTTTATGCAGGATTTTATGAAAATGCTAAACCTGTCATGCCAGAAGCGCACCTGCCCTTTGAGCGAGTGATTGAGCTAATCAAGGGTGCTAGTCAGGTAACCTTTGTCGGAGAAGTTGTCCCCTTTGTGGAGCAGATTCAAGAACACTTGCCAAGGACTAATTATAAAGAAACATTGCCTAATGCAGCTAATCTAGCTCTCTGGGCCTGGGACAAGGAAGCAGACTCCTTGCATGATTTTGTGCCGAATTACCTCAAACGAGTCGAGGCTGAGGAAAACTGGCTCAAGAACCACACCGAGTCTGGCGAGTCTTACATTAAACGCCTATGATTGAAATCAGACGAATCCAACAGCAACCTGATCTGGCTCAAGCTATCTACGCTGTCATGGCAGTTGTTTACCCAGTCAGTCCTTGGACTCTGGAACAAATCCAAGCAGACCTGTCCCAAGATCAGACTTGGTATGCTCTGGCTTATGATGGGGCAGAAGTGATTGGCTTTCTAGCTGTTCAGGAAAATATCTTTGAGGCAGAAGTCTTGCAAATCGCTGTTAAAGGAGCCTATCAGGGTCAGGGAATTGCGTCAGCCTTGTTTGCTCAATTGCCGACAGACAAAGAGATTTTCCTCGAAGTCAGAAAGTCAAACCAACGAGCGCAAGCATTTTACAAGAAAGAAAAGATGGCGGTCATCGCTGAGAGAAAGGCCTACTACCATGATCCAGTCGAGGACGCCATCATCATGAAGAGAGAAATAGATGAAGGATAGATATATTTTAGCATTTGAGACATCCTGTGATGAGACCAGTGTCGCCGTCTTGAAAAACGACGATGAGCTCTTGTCCAATGTCATTGCTAGTCAAATTGAGAGTCACAAACGTTTCGGGGGCGTAGTGCCTGAAGTAGCCAGTCGTCACCATGTCGAGGTCATTACAGCCTGTATCGAGGAGGCTCTGGCAGAAGCAGGGATTACCGAAGAGGATGTGACAGCTGTTGCGGTTACCTACGGACCAGGCTTGGTCGGAGCCTTGCTAGTTGGTTTGTCAGCTGCCAAGGCCTTTGCTTGGGCTCACGGACTTCCACTGATTCCTGTTAATCACATGGCTGGGCACCTCATGGCAGCTCAGAGCGTGGAGCCTTTGGAGTTTCCCTTGTTAGCACTTTTAGTAAGCGGTGGACACACAGAGTTGGTTTATGTTTCTGAGGCTGGTGACTACAAGATTGTTGGGGAAACGCGAGATGACGCGGTTGGTGAGGCCTATGATAAGGTTGGCCGTGTCATGGGATTGACCTATCCTGCCGGTCGTGAGATTGATGAGCTAGCTCATCAGGGGCAGGATATTTATGATTTTCCTCGTGCCATGATTAAGGAAGATAATCTGGAGTTTTCATTCTCTGGTTTGAAGTCTGCCTTTATCAATCTTCACCACAATGCCGATCAAAAGGGAGAAAGCTTGTCCACAGAGGATTTGTGTGCTTCCTTCCAAGCAGCTGTCTTGGATATTCTTATGGCAAAAACCAAGAAGGCTTTGGAGAAATACCCTGTTAAAACCCTTGTCGTGGCAGGTGGTGTGGCAGCCAATAAAGGTCTCAGAGAACGCCTAGCGGCCGAAATCACTGACGTCAATGTCATCATCCCACCTCTGCGCCTCTGCGGAGACAATGCAGGAATGATTGCCTATGCCAGCGTCAGTGAGTGGAACAAAGAAAACTTCTCAGGCTTGGACCTCAATGCCAAACCAAGTCTCGCTTTTGATACCATGGAATAAAATGGAGTCAGCTTAAGGCTGGCTTTTTCAATCACCAAAGTGTCAGAATATTTTGACAAAACTATAAAAATAATGATATAATATGCAAAAGCTAGGAGGTGGTAAGATGATCGAGAGAATGGAATTGGGAGAATTTTACAAGGAGTTGCGCTTGGCTAGAAAGCTCAAGCAGTCAGATGTGGCTTGTGCTGGACTAACAGCTTCTCAGCTGTCCAAGTTTGAACTAGGGCAGTCTATGCTATCTGCGGATAAGTTGATTCTAGCCATCCAAGGGATCAATATGAATTTTGATGAGTTTGGGCACAAACTCAACAACTATCAAGAATCTCCACATATGCAGATTGGTAGGAGGGTTGTGGATCGCTTTGCCCACCAAGATATAGCTGGCTTAGAGCAACTGTTGGAGGAAGTCGAGCAAGGACAGATGGCAGAGACCTATCGTTGTTTGAATGCCATTGTGATTAAAAATGCTATTCATTCCTTAAATAAGAGCTATCTGCTAACAGAGGAGGATAGGGAGTTTTTGACTACTTATCTCTATGCTATTGAGTCTTGGACCTGGTTTGAACTCTATCTTTTTTGCAATACCATGCCCTTCCTAAGCAATCAAGATCTGATTTTTTTATCAACCTCTTTGCTTGAAAAATCCAAAGAATTTAAAGAGTTAGTACACAATCGATTGTATATGAAGCAAGGACTATTAAATATCTTATCAGAGCTCATGGAGCGCAAGCTTTTCTCCTATATCCCAATCTTTGAAGCAGAGCTGGAGAGTATGCTCCGTCCATACGATGTTTTTGAGAAATTATCGTGGCAATTTTTAAAGAAAATGAGTATATTTCTTCAAACCAAAGGAAGTAATCAAAAAGAGATTGAACACTTTATCCAATCTCTGCAAGTATTAGAAAATTCACAATTAACAGCCCTCTTCGAATTGCGTTTTCAGCAATACAAAGAACTTATCGATTGATTAGAAACGGGAAGACGATAACCCACTCCGAAATAAGCAGGAGTATCAGTTGGATTTTTCTTTTCTTCATCATTATATCCCTCCTTGTTAGTAATAACTTTATTATACCAGTGAAATAATCAAATCCACTAAAATCGCAAATCAGAAATTTCTATAAGAAAAAATATCAAATATGCGATTTTCTCAAATACGCCAATTTTCGTGTTATAGTGTTCTTGTAAAGTACTTGAAGCAAATCCTAGGTCGCATAAGTGGTTTACAAAGAAAAATAATTGGAGGAGAAACAATGTCTGCTGTACCATATTCATTTCAAGGGCATCGTTTAGGTGGCCGTTAGTTAAATAATAGCAATCTATAGGATAGAAAAGATAAACTTTGGATTAGATATAGTGGATTGAAATCAAGATAAACATATACGACAAAAATTCTAATTAATATATATTTTGCTGCAAATGCAACGGATATTATACAAAAAATCTTAAATCTTAATAATTGTGAAGAATGATGATATTCATAATGTTTAAAAGTTAATATCTGCATGCTATTAAGATTTTAACTGAATTTTAGAAGTCGATAAGTTTTTTGTATTTTAATTTATTATATGGATAGAAATTATAAATGAGTTGTATTCGTATTTATAATTTTGGAGTTTAGGAAAATATTTTCCAAACTCCTATTTGTTGTTTATCTTTTAATAGTTTTTGATTAGGAGGATCTAAATGAGAATAAAGAGAACTCTTCAACCGTATATATTTAAAGATAAAATAAAATTTGGTTTTGGTAATGCTTCTCTTGTAAGGGAGATTGATTTTAATGAAGAGAACATCAATTTAATAAAAAAATTAGATAATGACATTGATATAAAATTGTTGTCTAATGGAGAAAAACAAGTTGTTGAGTCGATGATATCTATGGGATTAGTGACTAGTAATCAATATGATAATTCCAAATATTCCCGAAATATTAATTTCTTTGAGTGGGTTGATTTGTCAGAAAATTTAGACCCTAGTAAGTATCAGGATAGATTATTAAATTCAACAGTTTTAATTGTTGGTGTAGGGGGTATTGGATCAACAACAGTCGAAATTTTAGCTCGTCTAGGTATAGGTAATTTCATATTAGTAGATTTTGACATTGTGGAAGAGTCAAATCTTACTAGACAAACATCCTTTAAGAAATCTGATATTGGTAAGCTAAAAATAGACATAATAAAACAGCATATTCAAGAGATTTCTGATTCAAATGTGACAACTATTTATAGGAAGTTAGAGTGTCAGAATGACTTAGAAACTATTTTTAAAGATTATAATTTTGACATTGCTTTATGCTGTGCAGATACTCCTAGAATAGAGATAGACTACTGGTTTGATGATTTAGCTCATAAATATACGAGACCTATTATTGTTGGCTCATATGCATCTACGGTAATAAACTACCTACATATTATTCCGGGCAAAACTATTTCATTGAGGGAGTTTTATAGGGACTTTATGATAACAGATGATCATGTTTTGGATAGTAGAATACCGTATAGTGTTATTTCTCCAATATCATATATGGCTGCATCAATCATATCTTATAAAGTATTAGATACTTTAACAGGATTATTGAATTTAACGGATTATATTCAAATCGATTGCATGAATTTTGAGGTTTATAAGCATGATATTAAGAAAATTTAGCCAAAATTTTATAAATTTAATATTAGGTAGATCGTCTAGGAATATTGCAGATAGTTTTTACTTTATTGCTTTATCGATAGGGTTAGTAAGTGTATATCATATTGAGGCAGGACAGTTATCTCTATTTACTCTAATTGGTTTTATCCCAAATTTGCTTGCTGTTTTTTATGGAAGTTTTATAAATAAAATTCAGAGAGATAAAATTTGGCTAGTGATTTTCCAGATTCTCCAGTTTATTATAATTGTGATTACAATTCTGTGTTTAAGGTATCATTTTCGTGTTGTGTATATCTATGTATTGAATTTTTTGTTCGCATTATCAACTAATTTATTAAATACACTGCAGATGAAAATTGTTCCAGAAACTTTAAATAATGATGACATGCTAATAAAGAAATCGATAGATGTTCAATACTTGGCATCAAATGTGTTAGATATTATTAGTAATTTAACTGCATCTCTACTATTAGGGCTTCTATCTTATTTTGTTGTTTTTAATTTAAGTATTCCGTTTTTTGTGGCTGCTATTTATTTTATGATTAAAATCAGATTGCCCGGTTCCAAAAACAATACTAAAAGTGTTCGACCTGAAAAGGTAGATTTGGAAAGTAATTCTTCTTTCCAATTTTTGGAAACTGTTTCTGCTTTTCGAGAATCAAAATTTGCCTCTTTTATAGTAGTTACAGAGTCAATTTTAAGTGGGGGTACAGATCTACTTTTAACTTTAATGCCACTGTATCTTTTATCAGAAGGCATACCTATTCAATATTTGGGATTGGTACTAGGAGCTCAAAGATTTGCCGATTTGATAGGAGCAATTTTGGCTCCTAGAGTGGGAATTCCGTATAAAATGTTTTTCTTTATTGATTATACTGTATCTGGATTAGCACTCATGCTAGTATTTATTACTCCATTTCCGTTAATAAAGTTGTTGTTATTTTTTTTAGCATTTATTTTAATAGGTATATCAGGAAATATGTTTGAAAAAATGATTTACTCAGAGTATAGATACGACACTATGGGATTGATATATTCGACTAATTCAAGTTTATATGCTTTATTTGCCATTCTATTTTTGATTATTCCTCAATTTTATACAGATATAAAAATTTTGGGTATTTTAATAAATGGATTTACACTATCTATAGGAATTTATTTATTAGTTATTTGTAATTTTTTCAAAAAGAATGATACTAATTGTTAAAATTTATTTTATATGAATGTTGCATGATTATTTGAAAAGAACTTCTAAAAATTTTTAGAGGTGTCCATGAAAGAAACGAAATTTCACCTAGCAACTGGAAGTCTGTACAATATATTTCTAATTTGGAACACACTGTAAATGTTATGGTGGATGGTTGGGCTAAATATGGTCCTTGGCGTCCTAGATAAAATGAGGTAAACGATGGAAAAACAGAGTCAGTTACAAATTTTAATTCATTCCCTGTACAATAATAAAGAAATTAGCTTGACGGAAGAATTTAGGAAGCAATTGCTGGAAACAGCAAAACAGTTCTCTAGTACTAGTGAAGATTTGCTAGCTGTACGTCTCTCATTTGCCGTCTCTAAAGAATTATTGGGCTTTAAAGGTGAACCACCGACAGAGTTATTGGATTTGGCAAAATTTGTCCAAAAGAAAGAAGCTAAATATAAGCAGGGAGTAGTGTGGTCTGGTATTTTTAAAATATGATTCATTATAAAATACGGCATGAGCATCGCATAATGGATGAATCTGAATATGAGCAAGACTTGGATTTCAATGCCAAACCAAGTCTTGTTTTTGATACTATAGAATAAAATGGAGTCTGTCTGATTACAATCAGCAGACTTTTTTCTCTTTCCTGAATATGTTATAATAGTCCATGCTGTGGCTGGAGCCTTTTCAGCCCATTTATTAAGACAATATGAGGAGAAAGATGAAAGAAAAAGGATTTTGGGAGGGGGCGCAGGCAGCTATGCCAACGGCACTTGGTTATGTCAGTATCGGCCTGGCCTGTGGGATTATTGGTGCGCCCTATGTGACACCTGTGGAGATGGGCTTGATGAGCCTCTTTGTTTATGCTGGGAGTGCCCAGTTTGCCATGCTGGCACTGATTGCGGTTCAAGCACCTGTAGCAGCTATTGCTATGACGGTCTTTTTGATTAATTTGCGTCTCTTTTTGTTGAGCTTGCACGCATCGACCTATTTCCGTCATACCAGTCTCTGGCAAAATATTGGTATGTCTAGTCTCTTGACGGATGAGACTTACGGCGTTTTGATGGGTGAATTGGCCCATACAGACAAGGTCAATCCGATGTGGATGCACGGAAACAATCTCAACAGCTATGTGGCTTGGTTTGTGGGAACAGTAGTCGGAACGGCTCTGGGTGGCCTGCTACCAAATCCAGAAATCTTTGGTTTAGATTTTGCCCTGGTTGGGATGTTTATCGGAATTTTTGCTTCGCAATTCCAGATTATGCAAAGACGGATTCCTGTCCGCAATCTGCTCATTATCCTAGCAGTTGTTGCGGTGTCCTTCTTTTTGCTCTTGACAGTGGTGTCTCAGTCACTAGCTGTTCTGTTTGCGACGCTACTTGGTTGTACAATGGGGGTGGTTTTAGATGGTCAGTAAGTATCTTTTATTAGCAGTTCTTTTCTCTGGCTTGGTGACTTGGATTCCCCGTATGATTCCCTTCATTTTGGTCAAGTATAAGGGTTTGCCTGCGATCGTTGAGCGTTTTTTGAAGTTCCTGCCTGTTTCTATTATCTTTGCCTTGATTCTTTCAAGCGTAGTGACAGGTAAGATTGGAAGCCTTCCTCAAATCAAATGGCTGGACTTCTTAGCCGTCTTTCCAACAGCTTGGGTAGCCTTTCGCTACCGCAATCTAGTCGGCACAGTTCTCTTTGGAGTAGTCTTGATTGCAGTCTTGCGTTTGGTCTTTTAAATTAGCCATAAAAAAAACTTATCACAGAGATAGATATCATATAATGGCGTAAATGCTCTTTTTCTGTTAGAATTATAAGGTATTTTATTTTGGAGGAAATGACATGAAAAAAATCGTTAAATACTCATCTCTTGCTGCCCTTGCTCTTGTTGCTGCAAGTGTGTTAGCAGCTTGCTCAGGTGGTGCGAAAAAAGAAGGAGAAGCAGCTAGCAAGAAAGAAATTATTGTTGCAACTAATGCTACACCAAAACCATTCAACTATGAAGAAAATGGCGAATTGACTGGTTACGAAATTGAAGTGGTTCGCGCTATCTTTAAAGACTCTGACAAGTATGATGTCAAGTTTGAGAAGACAGAGTGGTCAGGAGTCTTTGCAGGACTTGATGCTGACCGTTACAATATGGCTGTTAGCAACATCAGCTACACTAAAGAACGTGCTGAAAAATACCTTTATGCAGCTCCAACTGCTAAAAACCCTAACGTTCTTGTAGTGAAAAAAGATGACCCTAGCATCAAATCTCTTGATGATATCGGTGGAAAATCAACAGAAGTTGTTCAAGGGACAACTTCTGCTAAACAGCTAGAAGACTACAACAAACAACATTCAGATAATCCAACTGTCCTAAAGTATACTAAAGCGGACTTCCAACAAATCATGGGACGCTTGAGCGATAGCCAGTTTGACTACAAGATTTTTGATAAAATCGGTGTTGAAACAGTTATCAAGGACCAAGGTTTGGACAACTTGAAAGTGATTGAACTTCCAAGCGACCAACAACCTTACGTTTACCCACTTCTTGCTAAAGGTCAAGATGAGTTGAAATCATTTGTAGACAAACGTATCCAAGAACTCTACAAAGATGGAACGCTTGAAAAATTGTCTAAACAATTCTTCGGAGACACTTATCTACCAGCAGAAGCTGATATTAAATAATTTCTTGAAATCATCCATTCTGAGTAAGATGGGTGATTTCTCAGTTTTTAAGCATATAGTTTTAAACTATATATCTGCCTATCTAATAACAATTTGTGAAATCAAACAAATTGTGAGATACTAGTACGGTATTATTTTTAAGGAGAAAGAATCATGAAAATCAAAAAATGGCTTGGTGTAGCAGCCCTTGCTACAGTCGCAGGTTTGGCTCTTGCAGCTTGCGGAAACTCAGAAAAGAAAGCAGACAATGCAACAACTATCAAAATTGCAACTGTCAACCGTAGCGGTTCTGAAGAAGCTCGTTGGGATAAAGTTCAAGAATTGGTTAAAAAAGACGGAATCACTTTGGAATTTACAGAGTTCACAGACTACTCACAACCAAACAAGGCAACTGCTGATGGCGAAGTAGACTTGAACGCTTTCCAACACTACAACTTCTTGAACAACTGGAACAAAGAAAACGGAAAAGATCTTGTAGCGATTGCTGATACTTACATCTCTCCAATCCGCCTTTACTCAGGTTTGAATGGAAGTGACAACAAGTACACTAAAGTAGAAGACATCCCAGCAAACGGAGAAATCGCTGTACCAAACGATGCTACAAACGAAAGCCGTGCGCTTTACTTGCTCCAATCAGCTGGCTTGATTAAATTGGATGTTTCTGGAACTGCTCTTGCAACAGTTGCTAACATCAAAGAAAATCCAAAGAACTTGAAAATCACTGAATTGGACGCTAGCCAAACAGCTCGTTCATTGTCATCAGTTGACGCTGCCGTTGTAAACAATACCTTCGTTACAGAAGCAAAATTGGACTACAAGAAAGCACTCTTCAAAGAACAAGCTGATGAAAACTCAAAACAATGGTACAACATCATTGTTGCGAAAAAAGATTGGGAATCATCACCTAAGGCTGATGCTATCAAGAAAGTTGTTGCAGCTTACCATACAGATGAAGTGAAAAAAGTTATCGAAGAAACATCAGACGGTTTGGATCAACCAGTTTGGTAATAAGAAACAGGGAGGTGGGAGAGAGAATTCCACCTCTTGCTTTTGTATAGAGCAGGGATTGTCAGAAAAAGTAGTTCATAGAAAGGTAGAGAGAATATGGTTTTTCCTAGCGAACAAGAACAAATTGAAAAATTTGAAAAGGATCATGTAGCCCAGCATTATTTTGAGGTTTTGCGTACCTTGATTTCTAAGAAATCAGTCTTTGCCCAGCAGGTGGGTCTCAAAGAAGTCGCAAATTATCTGGGTGAGATTTTCAAACGTGTTGGGGCTGAAGTGGAGATTGATGAGAGCTATACGGCGCCCTTTGTCATGGCGCATTTCAAGAGTTCGCGTCCAGATGCCAAGATCCTGATTTTCTATAACCACTATGACACTGTGCCAGCGGATGGGGATCAGGTGTGGACAGAAGATCCTTTTACTCTTTCAGTCCGCAATGGCTTTATGTATGGGCGTGGGGTTGACGACGACAAGGGTCATATCACGGCTCGTTTGAGTGCTTTGAGAAAATATATGCAGCACCATGATGATTTGCCTGTCAATATCAGCTTTATCATGGAGGGTGCGGAGGAATCGGCTTCGACAGATCTGGATAAGTATTTGGAAAAACATGCGGATAAACTCCGTGGTGCGGATTTATTGGTCTGGGAACAAGGGACCAAAAATGCCTTGGAACAGCTAGAAATTTCTGGTGGAAATAAGGGGATTGTGACCTTTGATGCCAAGGTGAAAAGCGCTGATGTGGATATCCACTCTAGTTATGGTGGGGTTGTGGAGTCAGCTCCCTGGTACCTCCTTCAAGCCTTACAGTCTCTTCGCGCCACAGATGGCCGTATCTTGATTGAAGGTTTGTACGAAGAAGTTCAAGAACCAAATGAACGAGAATTGGCCTTGGTGGATACCTATGCTCAACGCAATCCAGGGGAAATCAGCCAGATTTATGGTTTGGAATTGCCTCTCTTACAAGAGGAGCGTGCAGCCTTTCTAAAACGTTTCTTTTTCGAGCCAGCTCTTAATATCGAAGGTATTCAGTCAGGTTATCAAGGACAAGGAGTCAAAACGATATTACCTGCAGAAGCTAGTGCCAAGCTAGAGGTTCGTTTGGTTCCTGGCCTAGAACCGCATGATGTTCTGGAAAAAATTCGGAAACAGCTAGACAAAAATGGCTTTGATAAGGTAGAATTATACTATACCTTGGGAGAAATGAGCTATCGAAGCGATATGAGCGCGCCAGCCATTCTCAATGTAATCGAGTTGGCCAAGAAATTCTATCCACAGGGCGTTTCAGTCTTGCCGACTACAGCTGGGACAGGGCCTATGCATACGGTCTTTGATGCCCTAGAGGTGCCAATGGTGGCCTTCGGTCTAGGAAATGCTAATAGCCGGGACCACGGTGGAGATGAGAACGTGCGAATCGCCGATTACTACACCCATATTGAATTAGTAGAGGAGCTGATTAGAAGCTATGAGTAGAGATATTATCAAGTTAGATCAGATCGATGTGACTTTTCACCAAAAGAAGAGAACCATCACAGCGGTCAAGGATGTGACCATTCACATCCAAGAAGGGGATATCTACGGAATCGTTGGATATTCTGGAGCAGGGAAATCAACCCTTGTTCGGGTGATTAACCTCTTGCAAAAACCATCTGCAG
Source organism: Streptococcus sp. 27098_8_76 (assembly GCF_041432315.1). Lineage (GTDB taxonomy): Bacteria > Bacillota > Bacilli > Lactobacillales > Streptococcaceae > Streptococcus. Next base: position 56,383 of record NZ_JAPVZI010000005.1, read on the forward strand.
GGAAAATTACCATTGACGACGATGTGATTTTTGATGGCAAGGTCACCTTGACGGCCGAGCAGTTGCGTCGTAAACGTCAGGATATCGGGATGATTTTCCAGCATTTTAACCTGATGAGCCAAAAGACAGCAGAGGAGAATGTGGCTTTTGCCCTTAAACACTCTGGACTCAGCAAGGAAGAAAAGAAAGCTAAAGTAGCTAAGTTGTTGGACTTGGTTGGCTTGGCGGACCGTGCTGAAAACTACCCTTCACAACTATCTGGAGGGCAAAAACAGCGTGTGGCCATTGCGCGTGCCTTAGCTAATGATCCAAAAATCTTGATTTCAGACGAGTCAACTTCTGCCCTTGACCCTAAGACAACCAAGCAGATTTTGGCCTTGTTGCAAGATTTGAACCAAAAATTAGGCTTGACCATTGTCTTGATTACGCATGAAATGCAAATTGTCAAAGATATTGCCAACCGTGTGGCAGTTATGCAGGATGGTCATTTGATTGAGGAGGGCAGTGTCCTTGAAATCTTCTCAGACCCTAAACAACCTTTGACCCAGGACTTTATCTCAACAGCCACAGGTATTGATGAAGCCATGGTCAAGATTGAGAAGCAAGAAATCGTGGAACACTTGTCTGACAACAGTCTCTTGGTGCAACTCAAGTATGCAGGAGCTTCAACAGACGAGCCACTTTTGAATGAATTGTACAAGCGTTACCAAGTAACGGCTAATATCCTCTATGGAAACATCGAAATTCTTGATGGCACTCCTGTTGGGGAATTGGTGGTGGTCTTGTCAGGTGAAAAAGCAGCGCTAGCAGGTGCTCAAGAAGCCATTCGTCAAGCAGGCGTACAGCTAAAAGTATTGAAGGGAGGACAGTAAGATGGAATCATTGATTCAAACCTATTTACCAAATGTCTATAAAATGGGCTGGTCTGGTCAGGCAGGCTGGGGAACAGCCATCTACCTAACCCTTTATATGACAGTTCTTTCCTTTATTATTGGAGGTTTCTTGGGGCTGGTGGCAGGTCTTTTCCTTGTCTTGACAGCGCCGGGTGGTGTTTTGGAAAATAAAGTTGTTTTTTGGATTTTGGATAAGATTACCTCTATTTTCCGTGCGGTACCATTTATCATTCTCTTGGCGGTCTTGTCACCCTTCTCTCATCTAATCGTAGGAACAAGCATTGGTCCAAATGCGGCTATCGTACCGCTATCTTTTGCAGTCTTTGCCTTCTTTGCCCGTCAAGTGCAGGTTGTCTTAGCTGAATTGGATGGCGGTGTCATTGAGGCGGCTCAAGCGAGTGGAGCGACCTTCTGGGACATCGTAGGCGTTTACCTATCCGAAGGTCTTCCAGATTTGATCCGTGTGACGACTGTGACCTTGATTTCCCTTGTTGGGGAAACAGCTATGGCCGGTGCGGTTGGAGCTGGCGGTATTGGTAACGTAGCCATCGCTTATGGATTTAACCGTTACAATCACGATGTGACCATCTTGGCGACCATCATTATCATTTTGATTATCTTTGCAATCCAATTTTTGGGAGATTTCTTGACCAAAAAATTGAGCCATAAATAAAAAAGAGCCGTGTGGCTCTTTTTTAGTAATCAGATTTTCTGTGCAAATTTTTTACTCAAGGCTTGTCCAATTAAGGCACCCACTAGGGCTCCGATGACAACACTTGCGATAAATAAAAGGATGGTTCCAGGATTTGGCGCAACCATGATACGGTCGATATATTCTTGGGATTTTCCTCTTGCTAGAAGGGTTGCTATATAGGCTTTGGGAGCAATCCACATAAGTAAGATTGGACCTGATGTGCTAAAGGCAAAGAGTATGAAAGAAAGGAAATTCTTAGTTTGGTCCTTGTATTTTCCGAGGTTAGCTACTGCATCTGCTAGGAGACCACAGATAATTCCAGGAAGGAAGGCACCAGCACCGTGTTTAGTTCCCAAGAAAAAGAGAGCAATAACAAGGCCGATAGTGGTAATAGCTCCAAAGCGCGGAACTTTTGCGACTAGGATCATATAGACGCTACCGCCGACAAGGGCAGTAAAGGCAGGCGCATAAAACATGTTTCCAGTTTGGTCAAAGAGATTGCCCAAAAGGACACCAATCCCCATGGAGAGGAAGTAAAGAACTGCAAAAAGCAGTGTAGTTAAGATAGATTTCTTCATGAATTGTCTCCTGATCATTTTTTCACAATTCTCATTGTATCACGGTTTGATGGGATTGTAAATGGGCACTAGAATTTTTTGAAAACGCTTGAAATATGATATAATAGTTTCATAGTTATTTTTAGGAGGATATCATGGGGAGATTTTTAGACTTTGTCTTTAATCGTTTCTTTTTAGGGATGATTACGACAGCCTTCTTTTGGCTATTAACCTTGGTGGGAGGGATTATCCTTGGTCTAGCGCCAGCTAGTGCTACCTTGATGAGCCTATATGCAGAACATGGTTATAGTTTTCGGGAATACAGTTTGAAGGAGGCCTGGTCTCTTTATAAGCAAAATTTCGTCTCAAGCAACCTGATTTTCTATAGCTTTTTAGGGGTGGATCTAGTTTTGGTTTATGGCTTGTATCTCTTGGTGCAATTGCCTCATCAGACTATTATTCATTTGATTGCGACCTTTTTGAATGTTCTAGTAGTTGCCCTGCTGTTTCTGGCTTATACAGTATCTTTGAAATTACAAGTTTATTTTGACTTGTCCTATCGAAATCGTCTCAAACTATCCTTGATTGGCATCTTTATGAGTCTAGCAGCCGTGGCCAAGGTTCTCCTTGGGACAGTGCTACTTGTGGCAATTGGTTACTATATGCCTGCTCTACTTTTCTTTGTAGGAATTGGGATGTGGCATTTCTTTATCAGTGATATGTTGGAACCGGTCTATGAAAGTATCCATGAAAAATTGGCGACAAAGTAGGATGAAGCAGTTTTGGCTACATACGCTTCTAAGAACCTACAGTTCAGTTATGATGATTATTATTGCGAGTTTTGCAATCTTACTCTCTTACGCTGACTGGGATTCACGGGAAAAGGAAGCTCAAAGAGTAGCCCAACGTGTAACCACTCGAACAGTCGAAGAGGTGGAGTATTATTATCGCGAGTCAGCTCAGCTAGCTCAAGATTTAGTAGCCAATCAAGACCGTATACAAGGGGTTTATAAGTACTTTAGCCTGTCAACTTCTGAGTATTTTTATTGGCTGTTGGAGCACCAAGCAGCTTCGTCAACTTCTATTTCTCTGTATGAAAATATCGATGACCTGTATGTTCAGAATGACTATATAACGGGTGTTGCAATCGTCTTGCAGGACTTTAAAGAAGTTTATGTTTCGAGCAGAAATGAGAGAGGGGGTCATTCGGTACTTGCGGAAGGCTTTAAACCGGAGGCCAATAGTTTTGGAGTTCCTATTTTAGATCCAGCGACGGATCAATCGATAGGGGTTGTTTATATTTCCTTGGATCCAGAAATCTTATACCATGCTGTGGACAATACCCGAGGTCATATCCCGATGGCTGTGACTGTGACATCACCTTTTGATACGGAGATTTTTCATATTGGTGAGAGGGTCAATAGGGAGCATGAAAACTGGTTTGTCGGTGTGACCTCTCATGGCTATCAGGTTCAGGTGGCAGTTCCCAAAAACTTTGTTTTACAAGGAACGGTGACCAGCTCTGCTTTGATTGTGGGCTTGAGCCTTCTCTTTATTGTCATTCTCTATCTGACTTTGAGGCAGACCTTTGCCAACTACCAAAAGCAGGTAGTGGATTTGGTGGATTCCATCCATGCTATTGCCCAAGGGCAAGAAGGTCTTCGCATTGACACGCTTGAAAAGGATCAGGAATTGCTCCTAATCGCGGAGACGACCAATGATATGTTGGATCGATTGGAAAAGAATATCCATGATATTTATCAGCTAGAGCTCAGTCAAAAAGATGCCAATATGCGAGCCTTGCAGGCGCAAATCAATCCTCATTTCATGTACAATACTCTGGAGTTCTTGCGCATGTATGCAGTTATGCAGAGTCAAGACGAGTTGGCAGATATCATTTATGAGTTCAGTAGTCTCTTGCGGAACAATATTTCTGATGAAAGAGAGACTCTTCTCAAACAGGAATTAGAATTTTGCCGTAAATATAGCTATCTCTGCATGGTTCGCTATCCCAAATCCATTGCCTATGGTTTCAAGATAGATCCAGAGTTAGAGAATATGAAGATTCCTAAGTTTACCTTACAACCTCTGGTTGAAAATTATTTCGCGCATGGTGTTGACCACAGACGGACAGATAATGTGATTAGCATCAAGGCTCTTAAACAGGATGGTTTTGTGGAAATTTTGGTGGTCGATAATGGTAGAGGAATGTCGGTTGAAAAGCTGGCAAATATCCGAGAAAAATTAAGTCAGAGACATTTTGAACACCAAGCCAGTTACAGTGATCAAAAGCAGTCTATCGGGATTGTCAATGTCCATGAGCGTTTTGTGCTCTATTTTGGAGACCGCTATGCCATTAGTGTAGAGTCTGCAGAGCAAGCAGGTGTTCAGTATCGTATTACAATTCAAGATGAGTAGAAAGGGAGAAAATGTATAAAGTATTATTAGTAGATGATGAGTACATGGTGACAGAAGGTCTGAAACGTTTGATTCCCTTTGATAAGTGGGATATGGAGGTCGTCGCAACAGCCAGTCATGCCGATGAAGCCCTAGAATATGTTCAGGAAAATCCTGTCGATGTGGTCATTTCCGATGTCAATATGCCCGACAAAACAGGGCTTGATATGATTCGGGAAATGAAAGAGATCTTACCAGATGCCGCCTATATCCTGCTGTCAGGTTATCAGGAGTTTGATTATGTCAAAAGAGCAATGAACCTTAGTGTAGTGGACTATCTGGTCAAGCCTGTTGATAAGGTAGAGTTAGGAAATCTGCTGGAGAAGATTGCAGGTCAGCTCGGCGAGAGAAGAAAGAAAAGTCAGACCCTTAGTCAAGATTTAGATGAGGCTGGATTTGTTAGTTATTTAGGGGATAAGGAGAATTGGTGGATAGGTCTATCCAAGGAAAAGCAAGGTTCCTTCACCATTCCCTACTATGTCTTGGGTCAAGACTGGCAGATTTTCATTTCTGACCAACCCCTAGATGGTTTAGTCGTTACACCTTTTGAAGCTCCCTATCAAGAACACTTTGAACGCTGGAAGCTGAATGCTGAGAAAGCTCTCTTTTACGGTTCTGTAAATCTAAAACAGTCTCAGAGTCTCTTTGCCTACTACGAACCGATTTATAGGGTTATCATTCAGGGGAATCTCAATCAAATCGTGGAAGAATTGAACCTCTTGGAGAAGGTGGTTCTTGAAAATACACCGCGTGTTCCGATTACCAAACAGCTTTTTATCCAGTTTGTCATGGATGTTTTCCATTTGTTTGAACATCTCAAAGCTGATGATATGACGAATATCGTCAAAACCATTCATGCTATTCAATCCTTCGATGAATTGGTTCCTTATATCAAGGAAACTCTGACTCGATTCTTTGGGCAATATCGTATGAATGAAAATGTGGTCAGTGTGTTGGAAGTCATTGGGCGTGATTATCAGAAGGAACTTTCTCTCAAGGATATCAGTAAGGATCTCTTTATCAATCCTGTCTATCTGGGGCAGTTGATTAAGCGTGAAACCAATTCGACCTTCGCAGAGTTACTAAACAAACAACGCATTAAGGCTGCCCAGCAACTCTTACTTTCAACTAGTGACAGTATCGAAGATATTTGTTATGCGGTTGGCTACAGTAATGTTGGATATTTCTATAAAGTGTTCCGAAAATTGTGCGGAAAATCACCAAAAGCCTACCGAAAACAGGTAGAAACGATACTATAAAATTTGTATCCCTTTACAAAAAGTGCTATAATATCAATAATAACATCAGGAGGTTCTATCATGAAAAAGAAACCGATTTATCTATGGGTCTTGCTAATCTTGTCTGCCCTTATTTCAGCTATGTCTCTGTTTGGAATGTTGAGTCCTTTACCTAGTAAAGAAGCCCTTCGTGCCGCTCAGAAACAAGTTGCAGGGGTCAGTGCTCAGCAATTAGAAGACCAGCTTAATTACACCTATAGAGTAGCAGAATCAACTCATTCTACTTTTAATATGGCCTTGATTGTGCTATCTGCTGTTTTAGTTGTAGTAGCGATTGTCTTCCTTATTCGTAAGAATTTGCAATATGCAAACTATACTTATGTCGGCTATGTTTTGCTAGCCATTATTGGTTCGATTTATAGCTATGTGACTTTACAAGACGCTGTGCAGTTAGTTCACGATGAGACCATGCGTTTAGGGATAAGTGTTATTTCACAAGCCGTTAGCATTCTCTATATCGTCATCAATGTTCTCTTCCTAGCCTTTGTCTTTTACAAGATGTGGCGTCAGCAAAAAGCCTTGGCTGAAGAAGAGGAAACAGAAGAACTTGCCTAAGTATTGACAAAAAAGAACTATCAAGATACAATCTTGGTAGTTCTTTTTCGATTAAAAATAAAATCATGGAGGTACATATGAAGACAATTTCTTTAGTTTATATTAGTTTGAGTGGCAACACTGAAAGTTTTGTGACACGCTTGAAAGACTATCTCTTGTCCCAGTACGAGGGAATTGAGGTTCAAAAGATTCATATCAAGGATTTGGTCAAGGAAGGCCACGATTTCTATGAAATGGACCACCCTTACGTCGCTTTTTTGCCGACTTACCTAGAAGGTGGGAATGGCGTGGATAACGGAGATGTCGAGATTTTGACGACACCAGTGGGAGATTTTATCGCCTATGGTGACAATGCTAGTAAGTGTTTTGGAGTAGTTGGTTCAGGAAATCGTAACTTTAATAACCAATACTGTCTGACAGCTAAACAATACAGTCAACGTTTTGGTTTCCCTGTATTGGCTGACTTTGAAATGCGAGGTATGCTGGGAGATATCAAGCATGTGGCTGCAATTATTGCGGATTTGTATGAGTTGGAAAAGGAAAATTAAGGTAGTTATAAGAGGCAGTTGGGATTTGCTAACTGCTTTTTGATTATAAGCAGTCTTTAAGAAGGTGAAAAAGCATAAGTTCAGGTCTTCAAAACCTTGTTCTTATGCTTTTTATCATAGAAATATTTGCTGAATGTTCTCTTGAAATGAAACCTTATATTCATCTCGCGCTTGTCCGTTAACCTGCTTTTCCGATTGCGAGTGCGTAGATAAAGAAGATGGCGAAGCCAAAGAGGAAAATCAATCCTGCAATGGCAAGGTGTTTGAGCCAAGAAGGAAGATTTTTGTTTTCACGCGTTACCAAGGCGTAGTTTAAAAGAGCGAAGAATGGTGTTGTCAGGAAAGAACCAATCATAGCAAAGCGGAGCATGGTTGAAACCTGACCAGCGAAGAACTTGATAATGACGATACCGATGATAGCAGTGATGGTCATCCAGATGTTCAAAGATTTACTACTGTCTTCTTTTTGACTGATTAGCAGTCGTAGAGATTCCTGATTGACACGAGAATAGCCATCGATAACAGTAATAACTGTTCCAAAGATACACAGGAAGGCAATAAAGGTAATCAAGTAACGGGACCATTCGCCAAGAACAGAGGCATACATGCCCACGAATTGAGAGATGTATTTGGCTGAAGCGGCTTCAACTGCTTGCCCTGTAGGATATTGAATCAATGCTCCCAGTGCTACAAAGAACACAGCTAGGATAGCTGTTCCAATGTAACCAACGTTAAAGTCAAATAGAGCGTCCTCTGTGTTAAAGTTGACGGTCTTTTTCTTTTCAGCAGACCAAAGTGAGTTGATGGCTGAAATTTCAATAGGAGCAGGCATCCATCCTAAGAGGGAAACGATGAAGGGTAGAGCTGCCATTTGCCAAGGTGTTTTCTCGACAAAATCAGAGCTGTATTCGGGATGCTTGACTGCCGCAATGATAACTGCAAGAACAGTTGCAATGGTCAAAGCTGACATGATCCATTTTGCCATGCCGTCTAAGAGTTTGTAGCCTCCAAAGAGTAACATAGCCCAAATGATTGCAACGAGAATGAGGGACCACTGAGTGATGCTCAGACCGATCATTGGGAAGGCACTGGCGATGATAGCTGAGCACAGAATGGCGACACCAGCTGTGTTGACCATAGCCGAAAAGATATTGAGGATAAAGAAAATCCAGAGATAGAGTTTTCCTTTTTCGGCATAACCTTCAACCAAAGTCTTTCCAGTATCAGCGGTGTATTCAGCACCAAAACGGAAAAATGGATATTTAAAGACATTGGCTAAGATGACCAAGAGGAGTAGCGACCACCCATAAGAACCACCAGCTTGAGTGGAAGATACAATGTGAGAACCTCCAACAGCGGCAGAAGCCATTAGGATTCCAGGTCCCATTGCTTTTAGTTTACTTGTCCAGGTTGATTGATTTAACGAAATAGCTTGCGACATGATAAATACTCCTTTTTGAATTTTCAGAATAATCTGGATATGTAATCTATATTCTACAAAAAACTTTGGGAAAATGCAAGAATATTTTGAAAAAAGATAGAAAATTACAGAAAATTTACAAATAAGATCTGAAAATAACTGCTATGATAGAAAGGTGCATCAGGATAAAGAAAAACCGAGAAGTTTCTTTCTCGGATTTGCTTATTATGAGGTTCTTACTTTTTATGCTCCAAGAGTTGATTGATATGGTCTACTTTTTTTGATGTTCTTTTATAGGAAATAGTCCAAATGATGAGGTAAACAATCGCAAACTCGATAATGAGCTGGAGATAGAAGAACCAGTGGAAAGGAAACCAACCTGCTAGAGTTGCTAGTGGGACAAAGCCAGCCAGCATAAGGAAGAAATGAGTCAGAGTGGCACGAAGCATGCTCCAGTCACGGCTGAATAATCGCTTGCCAAAGTTGAAGAGAATACCGATAGCTGCCCAGATAAGAGTGCAGTAGAGCAAGATTAGGGCACCGTGAACTTGATGTTGAGTCATTACTTGACCGACGAGAGATTCAGGGCTAAGTGGAGCGTAGGTATTTGGTGCATAAATGAGTGAAAAGATGATAGAGAGGATGAGACCGATGAGGACACCAGTAGCTGCGTCGTGAAATACTTGTTTTTTCATAGTTCTAATTTCTCCTTGATGGTTTTTAGGTAACGGCGTGAAGAGTAGGTGAAGCTTTCGTTTTTCAAGAAAATTTCTACTAGGCCGTTGGGGGTGAGCTTGAGATGAGAGATAGAGTCGATATTGATGATTTCTGATTGGGAAATTTGGATAAAATTGGTTGGCAGAATTTCAAGGACCTGATAGAGTCGCAAATCAATGCTGTAGGTCTGACTCGCGGTTTCTGCTAGAACCTTCCGATTCTCGATATAGAAGCGTTGAATCTTGCCAATCTCAACGAGATAGACCTGATTATCAATCTTTCCTTTGATTGTTTCTTTTTGGTCCAGATTTTCTGCAAACTCGATGACTTTTTGGACTTTATCTGTCGGCTGAGGTGCTTGAACAATCAGCTTTTCCTCCTTGTAAGTCTCACTAATCTGTAGTTCTACTTTCATAAATTTCTCTCCTTTTTAGTTATACAAGGTTGTGATCACTTCCTGTATATCTTTATTAAACACTATTTTTCAGCCCCTTGCAAGGGACTTTGTCTATGTGGAGGGATTTGGCTTCTATGTGGTGTTAGCTTTTCTGTCCTATCTGAAATATGGTATAATAGCACTAATCAATTTCTAGGAAAATAGATACAGAAAGGGGCTGAAAGATGTCTCATATTATTGAATTGCCAGAGGTGCTGGCAAACCAGATTGCAGCTGGAGAGGTTATCGAGCGTCCAGCTAGCGTTGTTAAGGAGCTGGTAGAAAATGCCATTGACGCTGGCTCTAACCAGATTATCATTGAGATTGAGGAAGCTGGTCTCAAGAAGATTCAAATCACAGATAATGGTCATGGAATTGCCCACGATGAGGTAGAGCTGGCTCTGCGTCGTCATGCGACCAGTAAGATAAAAAATCAGGCAGATCTCTTTCGGATTCGGACGCTTGGTTTTCGTGGTGAAGCTCTGCCTTCTATCGCATCCGTCAGTGTCTTGACTCTGTTGACGGCGGTGGATGATGCGAGTCATGGGACCAAGCTAGTCGCGCGTGGGGGAGAAGTTGAAGAAGTCATCCCAGCGACTAGTCCTGTAGGAACCAAGGTTTGTGTGGAGGATCTCTTTTTCAATACGCCTGCTCGCCTCAAGTATATGAAGAGCCAGCAAGCAGAGTTGTCTCATATCATTGATATTGTCAACCGTCTGGGCTTGGCCCATCCTGAGATTTCTTTTAGCTTGATTAGTGATGGCAAGGAAATGACGCGGACAGCAGGGACTGGTCAACTGCGACAAGCAATCGCAGGGATTTACGGTTTGGCGAGTGCTAAGAAGATGATTGAAATTGAGAACTCTGACCTTGATTTCGAAATTTCTGGCTTTGTGTCCTTGCCTGAGTTGACTCGGGCTAATCGCAACTATATCAGTCTCTTCATCAATGGCCGTTATATCAAGAACTTTTTACTCAATCGTGCTATTTTAGATGGTTACGGAAGTAAGCTCATGGTAGGCCGTTTTCCACTAGCTGTCATTCACATTCATATTGACCCTTATCTAGCGGATGTCAATGTGCATCCAACCAAGCAAGAGGTGCGGATTTCCAAGGAAAAAGAACTGATGACCCTGGTTTCAGAAGCTATTTCCAATAGTCTAAAGGAACAAACCTTGATACCAGATGCCTTAGAAAATCTTGCTAAATCGACCGTGCGCAACCGTCAAAAGGTGGAGCAGACCATTCTCCCACTCAAAGAAAATACGCTCTACTATGAAAAGACAGAGGCAACTAGACCTAGCCAAGCTGAGGTGGCTGATTATCAGATAGAATTAACTGAGGAAGGGCAGGATTTGACCCTGTTTGCCAAGGAAACCTTGGACCAATTGACCAAGCCAGCTAAACTGCATTTTGCAGAGAGAAAGCTTGCTAACTACGACCAGCTAGATCACCCAGAGTTAGACCTTGCGAGTCTTGATAAGGCTTATGACAAGCTGGAGCGAGAAGAATCATCAAGCTTCCCAGAATTGGAATTTTTCGGGCAAATGCATGGGACCTATCTCTTTGCCCAAGGGCGAGATGGGCTGTACATCATAGACCAACATGCGGCTCAGGAACGGGTTAAGTACGAGGAGTACCGTGAAAGCATTGGCAATGTTGACCAGAGCCAGCAGCAACTTCTAGTGCCCTATATCTTTGAATTTCCTGCGGATGATGCCCTTCGTCTCAAGGAAAGAATGCCTCTTTTAGAGGAAGTGGGCGTCTTTCTAGCAGAGTACGGGGAAAATCAATTTATCCTGCGTGAACATCCTATTTGGATGGAAGAGGAGGAAATCGAGTCAGGCATCTATGAAATGTGCGACATGCTCCTCTTGACCAAGGAAGTTTCTATCAAGAAATACCGAGCAGAGCTGGCTATTATGATGTCCTGCAAACGTTCCATCAAGGCTAACCATCGTATCGATGACCATTCGGCTAGACAGCTCCTCTATCAGCTTTCTCAATGTGACAATCCCTACAACTGTCCCCACGGACGTCCTGTTTTGGTGCATTTTACAAAGTCGGATATGGAAAAGATGTTCCGACGCATTCAGGAAAATCACACCAGTCTCCGTGAGCTGGGGAAATATTAAACTAAAAGGAAAACTATGTACGAATATTTAAAAGGAATCATTACCAAAATCACTGCTAAATACATTGTTCTTGAAACCAACGGTATCGGTTATATCCTGCATGTGGCCAATCCTTATGCCTATTCAGGTCAGGTTAACCAAGAAGCTCAAATTTATGTGCATCAAGTTGTGCGTGAGGACGCTCATCTGCTTTATGGATTTCGCTCAGAAGACGAGAAAAAGCTCTTTCTCAGTCTGATTTCGGTCTCTGGGATTGGCCCTGTATCAGCTCTCGCTATTATCGCTGCTGATGACAATGCTGGCTTGGTTCAAGCCATCGAAACCAAGAACATCACCTATTTGACAAAGTTCCCTAAAATTGGCAAGAAAACAGCCCAGCAGATGGTGCTGGACTTGGAAGGTAAGGTAGTAGTTGCAGGAGATGACCTGCCTGCCAAGGTGGCAGTGCAAACCAGCGCTGAAAACCAAGAATTGGAAGAAGCTATGGAAGCTATGTTGGCACTGGGCTACAAGGCGACCGAACTCAAGAAAATCAAAAAATTCTTTGAAGGAACGACAGATACAGCTGAGAACTATATCAAGTCGGCCCTTAAAATGTTGGTCAAATAGGAGCAGAGCATGACAAAACGTTGTTCGTGGGTCAAGATGACCAATCCGCTCTACATTGCCTATCATGATGAGGAGTGGGGCCAGCCCCTCCATGATGACCAAGCATTGTTTGAGTTGTTGTGTATGGAAACCTATCAGGCAGGCCTGTCTTGGGAAACGGTACTCAACAAACGCCAAGCTTTCCGAGAAGCCTTTCATAGCTATCAAATTCAAGCGGTCGCAGAGATGACCGACACTGAATTGGAAGCCTTGCTGGATAATCCATCCATCATTCGAAATAGAGCCAAGATTTTTGCTACACGCGCTAACGCCCAAACCTTTCTACAGTTACAGGCAGAGTACGGCTCTTTTGATGCCTATCTTTGGTCTTTTGTTGAGGGGAAAACTGTCGTTAACGATGTTCCTGATTATCGCCAATCCCCAGCTAAAACACCCTTATCTGAGAAATTAGCCAAAGATCTCAAAAAACGAGGCTTCAAGTTCACAGGCCCAGTCGCCGTATTGTCTTTTCTACAGGCTGCAGGCCTGGTTGATGACCATGAGAACGATTGTGAGTGGAAAAGCGGTCATTAGTGTGTACAGGTAACTCGCATATCTGAGAATAGAATATAGAAAAAAGCTGAGAAACTTTTCCCAGCTTTTTATATATACTATTAGATTTGTTAGAGTGAAGTCAAAAAAGTGATTCCACCTAAAATAACACCAGCTGAATTTGGAATGATTAGTATCCAATCCTTCTTAGGTTCCTTTGTCCATCCATAAATAACCCAGATTAAGCAAGATATAGCAGCTGATAAAGGTTGAAATGGTTGAGCTTTATTTCCCTGTAAATTAGCGATAATTTGAGGTATGTAGGCAATAAATACTATAATTCCAATAAAGGCACCAATAGAACCTACGATTCGATTAATTTTTTGTTTTGTCATATACACCTCCTTCAAAAGGATAACATAGAAATTAGCGAAATGCAATAAATTCAGATACAAATTGTAACGAAAACGAATACAAAAGCACAAAAATAGAGAAACTATTTATTTTTTGTTATAGTCAAAGCGAATGACTTGCTCCTGTGCATCTACATGGGCATGGATCCCAAAGGGGACAATTGCTCTTGGAGTTGCGTGGCCGACATTCAGATTATAGAGAATCGGGATATTGCTGTCAATAATATCCAATAGTGCCTCTTTATAGTCGTCATAGAAAGTTTCATCCATAGGTTTTCCGACCAGGAGTCCACTGATGACCTCGAATATGCCAGTGTCCTTTAAAGTCCGCAACATCTTTTTGAAGTCTTCTGGTTCAGGCTTTTCTTCGCTTGTCTCTAGCAAGAGGATCTTTCCTTCCCAGTCTGACAAGTCAGGGAAAAGTTTGTATTGTTGGCAGAGCTCCGTGCTATCTGCGTATCGAGAGTTGTCAAAGATATCGTAGAGGGATTCGAGGCAACCACCGAGGATTTTTCCCTCGAACTGGGCATTTCCTTGCAATAATTCAAAACCGGTATTTGCATGACTGACACGAGGTGTTCCTAGAGCCTTGGAACTGAAGTCAGTCCTTTCATCATACCAAACGTCACTAGGGCGGATTTCTGAGATTCTTCCCGTCTCAATCAATTCTTTAAAATAGTCAAGGCTATAGGCCAACATTTCCTTGTCTAATTCACAAATGTCAGCTAAGAAGGATTGCCCATAAAAAGTCTTGATTCCTAGTTTATGCAACATGAGATGGTTCATGGTTGTATCCGAGAAGCCAAGAAAAATTTTTTGGTTGATAACCTTTTGGAGTTGGTCATTTTCAAAAAGATAAGGTAGTAAGCGATAGGTATCATCTCCACCGATGGCGCATAGGATCATGTCGAGGCTATCATCAGAAAAGGCTTGCATCAAATCCTCCGCACGAGCTTCAGGATGGTCCTTGATAAAGTCTAATCCATTTAGCGAATGGGGCAAAAAGATAGGATTGAGTCCCAGGTCCTTGAGACGTTGGACACCCAAGTCCACTTCGTGTTTGACAAAGTCCTCTCCGATAATGCCACTAGATAAACTAACAATACCAATAGTAGAAACCATATCTTATCCTCCTAGAAATAGATTGATACTCTTCGAAAATCAAATTCAAACCACGTCAGCTTTGCCTTGCCGTACTCAAGTACAGCCTGCGACTAGCTTTCTAGTTTGCTCTTTGATTTTCATTGAGTATGAGCCTATTTTATCATAAAAGATTAGATAGGGCTATGTGGGATTTCAGAAGAATGCTTTTAATACTCTTCGAAAATCTCTTCAAACCACGTCAGTTTTATCTGTAACCTTAAAGCTGTGCTTTGAGCAACCTGCAGCTAGCTTCCTAGTTTGCTCTTTGATTTTCATTGAGTATAACTCAAAAAAGTAAGTGAAAAAGCAACCGCACCTGCAGTTGCTTTTATCATTCTTCTTAATAACGTGTTGGTCCTGCACTTGCGCTGCGGATGTTCAAGCGTTTCTTGAGATAGAAGCGAAGGGCTAGGAGAACTGCTCCGATAATAGCCAGTGGGACTGGAGCCAGTACTGGGTTAAGGCTAGCTGGTAGGAAGCTTGTCGCAAAGAAGACAAGCAACCAAAGGAACATAGAAGCTAGGATAACTAGTACAGATTTCCAGAAAGGTGGGCGTTGACTGCGGTCCATATCTGGTCCATAGTATTGGTAAACAAAGTAGTACATCAAGTAGAAGGCAAATCCACCAACCAGTCCAACTAATAGGAGAGTGACAACTCCATAGCCGAAAGCTTGATCTGCCGCAAAGAAAGTTGTGAGGGCGCTGACGAGGGCAAAGAGGCTAGTGATGAAAAGAGCTGAGTCCATAATCATGAGTTTTGGATCATCATTTTCTTTTGGATGCTCTTTTTCGTATTGCTCTTTGATAGTGAAGCTATGAGCCCAGTGGGTCGGTGCGCCGTAGAGGGAACGAGCAGTCGTACCCTTGGCTTGCTCTTCAAGGATTTGGGGAATGACTTCCTCAAAAATAGCCTTGATTTCAGCGTCTGTTTTCCCATCTTTGATGAATTGTTGGGTAGCAATGTGGACAAATTCTTGGTTTTTCTTGGTTAATTTTTGTAGATTAATCTGAGACATAGGAACTCCTCTTAGAACCATTTTTTATGGATGAGATAGAGAGTGAGCGAGACACTCATAGCAAAGGCGATAAAGACGATTAACCAGAAAGCATTTGGCTCGCCGTTTAGGGGGATTTCATTATCTTTAAAGTTCATCCCGTAGGCAGAAAAGACCATGGTTGGGATGGACATGACGATGGTCACAAGGGCCAAGGTTTTCATGATGTTGTTCTGGTTGTTAGAAATGATAGAGGCGAAGGTCTCTGTCATAGAATGCAAGACGTTTCCATAAATGTCTGCCATCTCGATGGCCTGTTGGGTTTCAATCAGGGTATCTTCAAGCAGGTCTTCATCCTCAAGGTATTTCTTGATATTACTTGTTGAGCTGGTCAATTTCTTAATCACACGCTCATTTGTTTTGAGGGAAGCCTTGAAATAGACGATGGTTTTTTCCAATTCCATGAGCTCAATCAATTCTTCATTACGAGTTGATTGATGCAGTTGACTTTCGATTTGCTCACTCTTACGGTCGATTGAACGAAGGGCCGTTAGGTAAAGCTCTGCATTGCGATAGAGAATCTGGAAGATAAAACGTGAACGCATGAAGGTATAGAAATTACGCAAACGACGGTTGATAAAGACATCAAGGACTGGTAATGGTTCCAAACACGTAGTGATAATGGTTTCCTCGGTGATGATAATACCAAGCGGGATGGTTACGTAGTAGGTGCGATTATTTCTTTCTTCCGTGACTGGCACGTCAACGATAATCAGGGTGTACTCGTCTTCAATCGTAATACGAGACATTTCTTCCGCATCGAGCGGTGCTCGAAGGTCGGCAATATCAATATCGAAGGCGTTAGCGATTTCGAGTGATTCATTTTGAGTCGGATTGACGAGATTGATCCAAGTACCCGGTTCAAGCGTATCGATCTCTTTAAATTCAGTTGTTGTAGAGAGAAAAACTTGTTTCATATCCCTTATCCTTTCTCATTTTTCAGATTTTTTCACACCGTACTATTATACTACAAATTCAGCCTTTTGGGTAATAGAATCTCACTTTTTTTGGTATAATGGTAAGCAATAATGGACTAGAAAGAACAAAGATGCAAGATAAAATTGTCATTCATGGGGCGCGTGCCCATAATTTAAAAAATATTGATGTGGAGATTCCGCGAGACAAGTTGGTTGTCGTGACTGGCTTGTCAGGTTCAGGGAAATCCAGTCTGGCCTTTGATACCCTCTATGCGGAGGGACAACGTCGCTATGTAGAGAGTCTATCAGCCTATGCTCGCCAGTTTTTGGGCAATATGGAGAAGCCTGATGTAGATGCTATTGATGGTCTCAGCCCAGCTATTTCCATCGACCAGAAAACGACTAGTAAAAATCCTCGCTCGACGGTGGGAACCACGACTGAAATCAATGACTATCTGCGTCTCCTCTACGCGCGTGTGGGGACGCCTTACTGTATCAACGGGCATGGGGCTATCAAGGCTTCTTCTGTGGAGCAAATCGTGGATAAGGTCTTAGAGTTACCTGAACGCCAGCGCCTGCAAATCTTGGCCCCTGTTATCCGCAAGAAAAAAGGCCAACATAAGAGTGTTATCGAGAAGGTTCAGAAAGATGGGTATGTTCGGGTCCGTGTGGATGGGGAAGTCTATGATGTGACCGAAGTGCCAGAGTTGTCTAAGAGCAAGCAACACAATATTGATGTCGTAGTTGACCGTATTGTCATCAAGGATGGTATCCGTAGTCGTCTCTTTGATTCCATTGAGGCTGCCCTTCGTATCGCAGAAGGCTATGTCATTATTGACACCATGGACGATTCTGAGTTACTCTTCTCTGAGCATTATGCCTGTCCAGTTTGTGGCTTTACTGTTCCAGAGTTAGAGCCTCGTCTCTTCTCCTTCAATGCTCCTTTTGGCTCTTGTAGTGAGTGTGACGGTTTGGGTATCAAGCTAGAAGTGGATACTGATTTGGTGGTGCCAGATGCCAGCAAAACCTTACGCGAGGGAGCCTTAGCTCCTTGGAATCCTATCTCATCCAACTACTATCCAAACATGCTAGAACAGGCTATGACAGCTTTTGGAGTGGATATGGATAAGCCTTTTGAAGACTTGTCAGAAAAGGATAAGAACTTGATTCTCTATGGGTCTGATGGCAAGGAATTCCATTTCCACTATGAGAATGAATTTGGTGGCGTGCGCGATATCGATATTCCTTTTGAGGGAGTTGTTAATAATATCAAGCGTCGCTATCATGAAACTAATAGTGACTACACCCGCACCCAGATGCGCCTCTACATGAATGAGCTGACTTGCGGAACCTGTCACGGTTATCGTCTCAATGACCAGGCCTTGTCTGTCCGTGTTGGTGGTGAGCAAGGGCCGCATATCGGAGAAATTTCAGACCTATCTATCGCAGACCACTTGGACTTGGTGAGCCAGCTAACCTTGTCTGAAAATGAAGCCATCATTGCTCGGCCTATTCTCAAGGAAATCAAGGACCGTTTGACTTTCCTTAATAACGTGGGTCTTAACTATCTGACCCTGTCACGTTCGGCAGGAACTCTTTCAGGCGGAGAAAGTCAGCGTATTCGTTTGGCAACCCAGATTGGTTCTAACCTATCAGGTGTTCTCTATATCCTAGACGAGCCGTCAATCGGTCTTCACCAGAGGGATAATGACCGTCTGATTGCCAGTCTCAAAAAGATGCGTGACTTGGGCAATACTCTCATAGTAGTGGAACATGACGAAGATACCATGCGTGAGGCGGATTATCTGATTGACGTTGGTCCAGGTGCCGGTGTTTTTGGTGGGGAAATTGTTGCGGCAGGTACGCCTAAACAGGTAGCTCGTAACAGTAAGTCTATCACAGGCCAGTACTTGTCAGGTAAACGTGCTATTCCAGTGCCAACAGAGCGCCGTACCGGAAATGGTCGTTTTATCGAAGTGACAGGAGCGTGTGAAAACAACTTGCAAAATGTTACTGCTCGCTTCCCACTAGGAAAATTCATCGCGGTGACAGGTGTATCAGGTTCAGGGAAATCGACCTTAATCAACAGCATCCTCAAAAAAGCTATTGCCCAGAAGCTCAACCGTAATTCAGACAAGCCTGGTAAATTCAAGACCATAACAGGGATTGAGCATGTAGACCGCTTGATTGACATTGACCAGAGCCCTATCGGACGAACGCCGAGGTCCAACCCGGCTACCTATACGGGAGTCTTTGACGATATACGTGACCTCTTTGCCCAGACAAATGAAGCTAAGATTCGAGGCTATAAGAAGGGGCGTTTCAGTTTCAACGTCAAGGGTGGTCGTTGTGAAGCCTGCTCAGGTGATGGGATTATCAAGATTGAGATGCACTTCTTACCAGATGTTTATGTGGCTTGTGAGGTCTGCCACGGAACCCGCTACAACAGTGAAACCCTAGAAGTTCACTACAAGGAAAAAAATATCTCGCAGGTCTTGGACATGACTGTCAACGATGCGGTGGAGTTCTTCCAACACATTCCTAAGATTCAACGCAAACTCCAGACTATCAAGGATGTAGGGCTAGGCTACGTAACGCTAGGGCAACCAGCTACCACCCTTTCTGGGGGAGAGGCCCAGCGTATGAAACTGGCTAGTGAACTCCACAAACGCTCGACAGGAAAATCTTTCTACATTCTGGATGAGCCGACGACAGGGCTTCATACCGAGGATATCGCTCGCTTGCTTAAAGTCTTGGCTCGCTTTGTAGACGATGGCAATACAGTCCTTGTTATCGAGCACAATCTAGATGTTATTAAGACGGCAGACCATATTATTGACTTGGGACCTGAGGGCGGTGTCGGTGGTGGAACCATCATCGCAACAGGAACTCCAGAAGAAGTAGCGGCTAACCAAGCCAGCTACACAGGACAGTATTTGAAAGGAAAATTACATCATGAATAAACGCGTACAAGCATTTCTAGATAAAATGCAAGAAAAAGAACTAGATGGTATCATCATCAATAACCTTAAAAACGTCTATTATTTGACTGGTTTTTGGGGCTCAAACGGAACAGTCTTTATCAGCCGTGACCGTCAGGTCTTGGTGACAGACTCTCGCTATATCATTGCAGCCAAGCAAGAAACCAGTGGCTTTGAGATTGTAGCTGACCGCGATGAATTAGCTGTTATTGCAGGAATTGTTAAGGACATGGGCTTGTCTCGAATCGGTTTTGAAGATGAGATTTCGGTCTCTTATTATCATCGTATGCAGGCAACCTTTGAAGGAATTGACTTGCTTCCACAGACTCAGTTTGTTGAGGGTCTTCGAATGATTAAGGATGAGGCGGAGATTGCAGCTATTCGCAAGGCTTGTTCTATCTCAGACCAAGCTTTTCGCGATGCGCTTGACTTTATTAAGCCAGGAAAGACTGAAATTGAGATTGCCAACTTCCTTGACTTCCGCATGCGTGAGTTGGGAGCATCTGGCTTGTCTTTTGACACAATTCTAGCTAGCGGTATCAATTCTTCCAAACCCCATGCCCATCCTATGCACAAACCAGTGGAGCTAGGAGAAGCCATTACAATGGACTTCGGTTGCCTTTATGACCACTATGTCAGTGATATGACACGGACTATCTATCTAGGGCATGTTAGCGACGAGCAAGCAGAGATTTACAATACGGTTTTGAAAGCTAACCAAGCCTTGATTGATCAGGCTAAGGCAGGATTAGGTTTCCGAGACTTTGACAAAATTCCTCGTGATATTATCATCGAGGCAGGTTATGGCGACTACTTTACCCACGGTATTGGACACGGTATTGGACTGGATATTCATGAAGAACCTTACTTTAGCCAGACTTCTACAGAAACTATTAAGGCAGGTATGGCATTGACCGATGAACCAGGTATCTATATCGAAGGCAAATATGGCGTTCGTATCGAGGATGATATCCTGATTACAGAGACAGGTTGTGAATTATTGACCCTTGCTCCAAAAGAGTTGATAGTTATTTAAGAGTTAAACAACTCAAATGATTGACTTTTAAATTTTAAAGGTTTATACTGAAAGACGAAAACGGTAGGTGAGGCTACCATAGGGATACGGATGACTACCGCAAAGCAGTGGAGACACTACTCGTTGGTCAACAGTCCTGGTCGCGAAGGCCAAGACTAAGCTCATTACATTGCCCTATGGAGTTAAAGCTTGAACGAAAAACAGATAATTAGTTTTTTAATCCTGCCATTTTATGGTGGGATTTTCTACTGTTTAAATCAAAGAAAGGAGATAGACGATGCAAATTGACGATCATCCGGAACCGCACATACACAGCCAATCGCTGATTTGTGTCGTTCTGCCCTTATAAAGTGATTGGTCTCTGTGTATGAAACACATCATTCATACAGATAGGAGAAACCAATGAAAACTACAAAAGAAAGATTAGCAACAGCTATTCATACATCTTTAAACGAAACTCTATCTTTTTATAAGACAAGTCTAACAGGCTTGACTGAGGAGCAGGTGGAGAAAAATCGTGACCTATATGGCGAAAATACCATCACAAAGGGTCAAGAAGACAGTATCCTCAAAAAGATTTACGAATCCATTATCAATCCTTTTACGATCATCTTACTGGTCATCGCCGTGATTTCCTTGGTGACCAATGTCTGGTTGGCAAAACCAGGTCAAGAGGATCCGACGACTTCTATTATCATCGTTGTCCTAGTCCTCATTTCTGGTGGCATACGCTTTGTCCAAGAACTCCGTAGTGATAAGGCTGCGACCAATCTATCAAAAATGATTGTCAACACAGCGACTGTCATTCGTCAAGGAGAAATCCAAGAAGTACCTATCGATGATTTGGTAGTGGGTGACGTGGTTAAATTAAGCGCTGGAGACATGATTCCAGCAGATCTTCTTTTATTTGAGTCGCGCGATTTCTTTGTACAACAGTCTGGCATGACAGGTGAAAGTGAATCGGTTGAAAAATTGGCCTTGACCAAGGCAACAGTTCAACAATCTGATAGTCTGCTAGAAGCAGAAGCGCTCGCCTTTATGGGAACCAATGTCTTGTCTGGTAGTGCCAAGGCCGTGGTTTTAGCAGTTGGTGATGATACCATGATGGGGGCCATTGAGCAGACTTTGAACACCTATGATGAGCCTACTTCGTTTGAACGGGAGATGAATAGTATTTCGTGGCTCTTAATTCGTTTGATGCTGGTCATGGTGCCCATCGTTTTCTTGTCCAATGGTTTAACAGATGGTGACTGGCTGGAAGCTGGCGTATTTGCTTTGAGTGTTGGTGTTGGATTGACACCTGAGATGCTTCCTATGATTATCACGGCCAGTCTAGCAAAAGGCTCCATCATTATGGCCAAGGAAAAAGTGGTTATCAAGAAACTCAATGCCATACAGGACTTAGGGGCGATTGATATTTTGTGTACAGATAAGACAGGAACTCTAACCCAAGACGAAATTGTCCTTGAATATCCCTTGAACATCCACGGACGCTTGGATTTGACCGTCTTGAGACGAGCTTATCTCAATTCTTATTTTCAAACAGGCTTGAAAAATTTGATGGACAGAGCCATCATCAAACGGACTGAAAAGGAAGCAAAAGAACACGCCCTCTTGCAAAATCTGGCTCAAACTTTTCAAAAAATAGATGAGCTTCCCTTTGATTTTGAACGTAGACGTATGAGTGTTATCGTTAAGGATGAACACGAAGTTGTTAGTTTGGTAACCAAGGGTGCCCTAGAGGAAATGTTGACGATTTCCAGTTATGCCGAATACCAAGGAGTGATTACTCCCTTGACAGATGCTATTAGAGAAGAAATTTTAGCAGAAGTCCGACAGCTAAATCAACAAGGTTTGCGTGTCTTGGGAGTAGCCTATAAGTCAGGTTTGAGGGAAGGTCATGCCTATACAGTTGATGATGAAGGGGATATGATTCTAACTGGTTATTTAGCCTTCCTAGACCCTCCTAAATCATCTGCAGCACCAGCAATTAAGGCTCTGTTAGAACATGGAGTTCAAACAAAGATTTTGACGGGAGACAACGAAAAAGTTACTCAAGCAGTCTGTGAAAAGGTTGGTCTGGATATCAATCAGATGCTGTTAGGATCTGAAATTGATCAGATGAGTGATCAAGAATTGGCCCAAGCCGTAGAGGAGGTAACAGTCTTTGCCAAACTTTCACCTGACCAAAAAGCGAGGATTATTTTGCAATTTAAGGCTAATGGTCATGCTGTCGGCTATATGGGAGATGGAATCAATGATGCTCCTTCTATGAAAGTTGCAGATGTGGGGATTTCTGTTGATACAGCAGTAGATATTGCCAAAGAAACGGCTGATGTTATCCTACTTGATAAGGATCTCATGGTGCTTGAAAAAGGACTTGTTGAAGGGCGTAAGGTCTATGCCAATATGACTAAATATATCAAAATGACAGTGAGTTCTAATTTTGGAAATATCTTATCCCTATTGGTCTCTGGAATCTTTTTGCCATTTTTACCAATGGCACCAGTCCATTTGATTATCCTAAATCTAGTTTATGATTTGTCTTGTATTGCCTTGCCTTTTGACAAGGTGGATAAAGATTTTTTGAGAAATCCGCATACCTGGGAAGCCAAGTCTATCACACGTTTCATGGTTTGGATGGGGCCTATCTCTTCTGCCTTTGATATTTTGACCTTTATTTTGCTCTATTTTATCATTGTACCCATGACGACAGGTCAAGCCTATGTCCATGGAGCGGAGTCTGCCGTAGGATTTATTGTCTTGTTTCAGACAGGTTGGTTTATCGAGTCCATGTGGTCACAGACCATGGTTATCCATATGCTGCGTTCAGCTAAAATTCCCTTTTTACAAAGTCGTCCAGCTTGGCTAGTCCTTGTGACAACCTTATTGGCTGCAGCCTTTGTGACCTTCCTTCCCTACAGTCCACTAGCTAGCCTTCTCCATCTAACTCCTTTAAAATCGATTTATTTCATCTTTTTACTTTTCATCATTATTTTGTATATGATTAGCGTGACAATTGTGAAAAAAATCTATATCAAGAAATATCAAGAATGGCTGTAAATTTCATTTTGTCAAGAAAAAAGTACGAAAATGACGAAAAAAGTCAAAAAAATTTAAAAATAGGTCGCAAGTCGGATGTTTTTTATGGTATAATAGACTAAACTGATAGTAACATGTAGCGAAAGGGGTAGGTACATGATTAAAATTTATACAGTCTCAAGTTGTACTAGCTGTAAAAAAGCAAAAACCTGGCTCAATGCCCACCAGTTAAGTTATAAAGAACAAAATCTTGGTAAAGAAGGAATTACGCGAGAAGAATTACTGGATATTCTGACAAAAACAGATAACGGAATAGCCAGCATCGTTTCGTCTAAAAATCGCTATGCCAAAGCCCTTGGAGTGGATATTGAAGATTTGAGTGTCAATGAAGTCCTCAATCTGATTATGGAAACACCGAGAATTTTAAAGAGCCCAATTCTTGTGGATGAAAAACGCCTACAAGTTGGCTACAAGGAAGACGATATTCGTGCCTTCCTACCACGCTCTGTCCGTAATGTAGAAAATGCAGAAGCACGTTTGCGTGCAGCTCTATAAACATCAAGGCTGGGAGCAACTCCCAGTCTTATTCTATTTTAATTTCAAAAAGAAAGAAGAAAGAAATGAAAAAAATAGTTCTTGTTAGTCTAGCTTTCCTTTTTGTCCTGGTTGGTTGCGGACAGAAAAAAGAAACTGGACCAGCTACAAAAACAGAAAAGGATACGCTTCAGTCGGCATTGCCAGTTATTGAAAATGCTGAGAAGAATACAGTTGTAACCAAGACTTTGATCTTGCCCAAGTCAGATGATGGTAGCCAGCAAACTCAAACCATTACTTATAAAGACAAAACTTTTTTGAACCTAACCATCCAACAAAAGCGTCCAGTCTCAGATGAGTTGAAGACCTATATTGACCAACATGGTGTGGAAGAAACTCAAAAAGCTCTCCTTGAGGCGGAGGAGAAGGATGAGTCTATCATAGAAGCTCGCAAATTAGCAGGATTTAAGCTTGAAACTAAACTATTGAGCGCAACGGAACTTCAAACAACGACTAGTTTTGATTTTCAAGTTCTGGATGTCAAGAAGGCTTCTCAGTTAGAATATTTGAAGAATATTGGCTTAGAAAATCTTTTGAAGAATGAACCAAGCAAATATATTTCAGACAGATTGGCAAATGGCGCGACAGAACAATAGAAAATCCAAATAAATAGACTGCCTGAATTGTAGAACGTAAGGAATTATGCTATAATGGTACTATTCTAAGGAAAGAGGGTGTTAGAATGGGATTTACTGAAGAAACAGTACGTTTTAAATTGGACGATTCCAATAAAAAAGAAATTAGCGAAACTTTGACTGATGTCTATGCTTCGTTGAACGATAAGGGCTACAACCCAATCAACCAAATCGTAGGTTACGTATTGAGTGGAGACCCTGCCTACGTTCCTCGTTATAATAATGCACGAAATCAAATCCGTAAGTATGAGCGTGATGAAATCGTTGAGGAATTGGTCCGCTACTACCTTAAAGGACAAGGAGTCGATCTATAACCTATGAGAATTATGGGATTGGACGTCGGTTCAAAAACGGTAGGGGTGGCTATTAGCGATCCACTCGGTTTTACAGCCCAAGGACTTGAAATCATCCAAATCAATGAGGAGCAAGGCCAATTTGGTTTTGACCGCGTTAAGGAGTTGGTTGATGCTTACAAGGTGGAACGATTTGTAGTGGGCTTACCTAAAAACATGAACAATACAAGCGGACCGCGCGTGGAAGCTAGTCAGGCATACGGAGCAAAGCTAAAAGAGCTTTTTGGTTTACCAGTAGACTATCAGGATGAACGCTTGACAACAGTGGCTGCAGAGCGCATGTTGATTGAACAAGCAGATATCAGTCGCAATAAGCGCAAGAAAGTCATTGATAAGTTAGCAGCTCAGCTGATTTTACAAAATTATTTAGATAGAAAATTTTAATATAAAGGAGAGGCTATGTCACACGATCATAACCACGACCACGAAGAACGTGAACTAATCACACTAGTAGATGAGCAAGGAAATGAAACCTTGTTTGAAATCCTTTTGACGATTGACGGAAAAGAAGAATTTGGTAAAAACTATGTTCTTCTAGTACCAGTTAACGCAGAAGAAGACGAAGACGGACAAGTTGAAATCCAAGCTTACTCATTCATCGAAAACGAAGATGGAACAGAAGGCGAATTGCAACCAATCCCAGAAGACTCAGAAGACGAATGGAACATGATTGAAGAAGTCTTCAATAGTTTTATGGAGGAGTGATACAGTCTGGGAGACTGTATCACCCCAACTCCTAGAAATTGGAAGAGTTGGAACGTTCAGTGGACGTGTTTAGCCCTGCGCTAGAAAATAGAAACGCAGGCATATCCAGTGAACATTTTTACCCCAGTTCCTTAAAATAAGAGAGAACTGGTAAGTCCGGGGGACGTTTTTAGCCTTACGCTAAAAATAAAAACCGTCAGTAAGTTCGGGGGATATTTTTACTCCAACTCCTAGAAATTGGAAGAGTTGGAACATCCAGTGGATGTTTTTAGCCCAAGTTAATATTCATAGTTGCTAGTGATTAGCTAACCAGGTAAGAGGTCGGGACGAAAATCCTGACCTCATTTTTTGTTATCTACGGAATTTTGCTAGATAATTGATTAGACTTTTGTCAAGGAGATGTGTATGTTTGAAGTAGAAGAATGGCTCCATAGTCGGATTGGTTTGAATTTTCGATCAGGTTTGGGCCGAATACAGCAAGCGGTGGATTTGTTAGGAAATCCTGAGCGGTCTTACCCTATTATCCACGTAACAGGGACTAATGGGAAAGGATCTACCATTGCTTTTATGAGGGAGTTATTTATGGGACATGGCAAAAAAGTTGCGACCTTTACCTCCCCTCATATCGTATCCATCAATGACCGAATCTGCATTAATGGGCAACTAATAGCTGACGCAGACTTCATCCGTTTGGCTGAGCGGGTCAAGGAGATGGAGAAAACGCTTCTGCAAACCCATGACCAGTTGTCCTTTTTTGAATTGCTGACCTTGATTGCTTTTCTCTATTTTAGGGAGCAAGAGGTGGACTTGGTTTTACTAGAAGTGGGAATTGGTGGCTTACTAGACACGACCAATGTGGTCACTGGAGAGATTGCTGTCATCACTTCCATTGGGCTTGACCATCAGGAGACCTTGGGCGATAGTCTAGAAGCAATCGCAGAGCAGAAAGCTGGTATTTTCAAGGCTGGTAAAAAGGCAGTGATTGCTAAGCTGGCTCCAGAAGCTAGGCTTGTCTGTCAGAAAAAAGCCGAATCTTTAGCTGTTGACCTTTATCAGGCAGGTCAGGATTTTTCAATGCTGAATGGCGATTTTTCAAGTTCTTTGGGAACTTTTTCGCAGTTGAAAATAGGATTGGAAGGAGCTTATCAGCAGGAAAATGCGGCCTTGGCGTTGCAAACGTTTCTTCTTTTTATGAGGGAAGGAAAGGAAGTTGTTGATGAGCAGGTTGTAAGACAGGCTTTGGAGAAGACCCATTGGGCTGGGCGTTTGGAGCGTATTCGTCCTCAGATTTACTTGGATGGTGCTCATAACCTCCCTGCCTTGACTCGCCTGGTGGAGTTTGTCAAAGAAAAAGAGCAGGAAGGCTATCGACCTCAAATCCTCTTTGGAGCCTTGAAACGTAAGGATTATCAAGGGATGTTAGGTTATCTGACTGAG
Organism: Streptococcus sp. 27098_8_76; assembly: GCF_041432315.1. Lineage (GTDB taxonomy): Bacteria > Bacillota > Bacilli > Lactobacillales > Streptococcaceae > Streptococcus. The sequence goes on from NZ_JAPVZI010000005.1 coordinate 83,546, forward strand.
AATTTGCCTCCGGTGGAACTCAAGGTGACTGGTTTTGACTATCAAGGTTCTCTGGATGAGACAGATGTAACAGGTTACCATGTAATTCCCTCTTACCGAGAATTTATCAGCAGTTTTGAAGAAAGAGCCGATACCAAGGACTTGTTATTCATTACAGGGTCTCTCTATTTTATCTCAGAAGTACGGAGCCACATACTGGGGCATGAGCAGATAAATTGACCTCTCTAGCAAGTCTTAGTCTCTTAGTAGCTTGTTCACAAAGAGTTCAACAGGTTCAACAACCAGCAGCTCAACCGCAATCACAACCTGTTGCTTCATCTTCCACAGCAAATACAAACCAGGCAACGACAAGTTCTTCACAAAATGCGCCTGAGGCTCAACCAACTAATATTGATGGAACTTATACTGGTCAGGACGAAGGAGACCGTATCACTTTAGTGGTAACTGGAACAACTGGTACATGGATACAGGTAGAAACTGACGGGGAACAAGAAATCAAGCAGGTTAGCTTCGATGCAGTCAATCAACGCATGATTATTGGGGATGATGTCAAGATTTATGCAATCAATGGCAGTCAGATGATTATTGATGATATGGATAGAGAAGCGTTTGATCGCATCGTTTTATCAAAATAGACTAGGAGGAGACTGGAATTTTCGGTCTCTTTTGCTTTTGCTCAGAAAAATGATTATAAATACTTGCCTTCTACCGAATACCTGAGTTATACTAGTATCAATTACCTGTTTTTAGCATTCAAACTATCAAGGAGGGGATATGAAATATAGAAAATTTCAATTATTGATGTCCAAGTATGGCTTTAGTCTTTCGATTATGCTACTTGAACTTTTTCTTGTTTTTGGTCTCTTTCTCTATTTAGGGCGTATGGCCCCTATTCTATGGGTAATTGTCTTAATTTTTATGAGTATGGCGACTATCGTAGCGATTGTCAATCGCTCAATGGCGCCTGAAAGTAAAGTAATGTGGTTAGTGGTGACTTTTGTTCCTGTCATTGGCCCCTTGCTCTATCTGATGTTTGGTGAAAGGCGATTGTCCAAAAAAGAAATCAAGCAGTTAGATAGACTTGGTTCTATGCATTTTCGGGAGGATAACAGTAAAACTCTCCGCCAGAAATTGAAGGAAGAGGATAAGGCGGCTTACGGAGTTATCAAATCTTTGTTAAGTATGGATAGTAACGCCGATGTCTATGATCGAACAGACTCACAATTCTTTTCTTCGGGTGAAAGCATGTGGCAATATATGTTGGAAGACCTCAAGAAAGCTGAAAAGTTTATCTTTCTAGAGTACTATATTGTCGAAGAAGGTCTGATGTGGAATAGCATACTAGATATACTAGAGCAAAAGGCAGCTCAGGGTGTAGAGATCAAGATGCTCTATGATGATATCGGCTGTATGGCGACTTTGCCTGGAGACTATACTATTCAGCTTCGTAGTCGAGGAATTGAAGCACATAAGTTTAACAAGGTGGTTCCTCGCTTGACGGTGGCTTACAACAATCGGGACCATCGGAAAATCCTTGTCATAGATGGTCAGGTAGCCTATACAGGAGGTATTAACTTAGCTGATGAGTACATCAACCATGTAGAACGTTTTGGATACTGGAAGGACAGTGGGATTCGCTTAGATGGCCCTGGTGTCAAGGCTCTCACCCGTCTCTTTTTGATGACTTGGTACATCAATCGTGGGGAAATCAGCGATTTTGACCAGTATCACTTGGAAAATCAGCCTTGTTCTGGCCAAGGGCTCTGCATCCCTTACGGTAGTGGACCCAAGCCCATCTTCCGTACCCAGGTAGGGAAAAAAGTCTATCAAAGTTTGATTAATCAGGCTACTGATTCAGTCTATATCACAACACCCTATTTGATTATTGACTATGACTTAACAGAGAGTATTAAAAATGCGGCCATGAGGGGTGTTGATGTCCGCATTGTGACCCCTTTCATTCCAGATAAGAAATTAATCCAACTCATCACAAGAGGGGCCTATCCGGATTTGTTGTCAGCAGGAGTAAGGATTTTTGAGTATAGTCCAGGCTTTATCCACAGTAAACAAATCCTAGTGGATAAGGACTTTGCTGCAGTTGGAACCATTAACTTAGATTATAGAAGTTTGCTTCATCACTATGAAAATGCAGTCTTGCTATATAAAACAGAATCAATCGCTGAGATTCAAAAAGATTTTCAAGAGATTTTTTCAGCATCGCAAGAAATTTTCCCTCATACGATAAAAAATAGCTGGTATCAAAAGCTTGTAAAAGAAATTGCCCAGTTATTCGCCCCTATCTTATAAGAAATCTAGGACTGAGGACACAAACCAGTTCTATTTTTCTTGTCTTTTACGAATAAGAAGATGTAGGAGGAAAGATGCTGACCCAGAAAGAATTGAACTATATCATGACATTTAAACAGACACATTTACACCGATTTCGAGAAATTGAAACCTTTGTGAAACTATGCAAAAAATCACTCAAACACCCATCGCAAGCTGACAATCCTAGGACTTTTTGATATACTAAGACAGATAAATTGAATAGGAGAAACGATATGAGTGTGTATGGTAGAGTAGAAGAAGTTCATCAGGAGAATCGTGAACCTCTAGAATACCAAATCGAACAAGAATCGCATCATCGTGAATCAAGTCGTCTTCCTTTGGTAAAAATTTTACTATGGAGTACGCTTGTAACGGGGATAACTCTAGGAGTACCGCTATTACTCGATTTAATGAGTGCACAGGAAGTGCAGGATTTTTATACAGGTTGGGCCCTTCATCAGGCAGGGAAAATTTACAGCGACTATTATGGAAGTCAAGGTTTGCTTTATTATTTGCTGACTTACGTGACTCAGGGCGGATTTTTCTTTGCCATTTTTGAGTGGTTAGCCTTGGTAGCAGGAGGATTTTTCCTCTTTCGATCGGCAGACACCTTGACAGAGCAAGGAGACCAGGCTGGACAACTGGTGACTATTTTTTACATGCTGGTTACAGGTCTTGCTTTTGGTGGAGGATATGCGACTCTTTTAGCGCTTCCTTTCTTGTTCGCGGCCTTTAGTTTAGTTGCGGCTTACCTAAGCAATCCAAGCCATGATAAGGGATTTGTACGGATTGGGCTGGCTTTGGCGGGCGGATTTTTCTTTGCTCCCTTGGCATCGCTCCTGTTTATTGCTGTAGTGAGTTTAGGCTTGTTGGTCTTTAACCTTGGGCATAGACGTTTTGCACATGGATTTTATCAGTTTCTTGCAGTGGCTTTAGGTTTTTCACTTGTCTTTTATCCAACTGCCTATTATAGTGTTGCAACAGGAAGTTTTGAGGATGCGATTAGTGGAATTTTGTATCCAATTAATTCTATTCGTTTGACTTCTGTTTCGGCATTGTTAGAAAATGTTTTGTTTTACGGGTTGTTGGCTCTTGGCATGGGAGTTTTGGTTTTTGTCTTTTTAGGTCTCTTTCAATCTAAATCCTCTAAACTATATGTCATCTCAGTGCCTGCGAGTTTGTTCCTAATTTTAGGTTTGGTAGTGATTTTCTTTACACAGGATCCTCTACATGCATCCCGCTTGATGATCATTTTCCCTGTCTTTCTTCTGCTTTTAGTGTCCAATATCAAGGGGCAACAGAGTGGTCGTAGTGTTAGAAGAAGACGCAGAGAAGAGTCCGTTAGTCTCTGGCATCGCTATACTAAAGGAAATCTTTACCTACCGATTTTAACTTTGTTATATCTTTTGGCTGTTCCTTTTTTGATGAGATTTGTCCTTTATCCAGTACCTTATCAAGAACGTGAGCGTCTTGCTGATTTGGTGAAAGAGGAGACAAGTACGGAAGATGCTATCTATGCATGGGATGATACTGCAACTCTTTATCGTAAGAGTGAGCGCTTGTCGCCATCGGCTATTTTGTCCCCGATGCACTATACAGCAACTGAGGAAAATCGGAATAAGCTACTCAATGACTTGAAAGAAAAACAACCCAAGGTGATTGTGGTGAATGATAAGGTAGCAGTCTGGTCTGAAGTGGAAACAATCTTGAAAGAAAATTACCAACCAGTAAAGACCGATTACTCAGAGTTTAAAGTCTATAAAATTAAATAATAAAATCAATATCTTGTGTATTTTTAAAAATTTTAGGATTTTTAACACAAGATATTGATTTTTCTTTTTAGAGTGGTATAATACTTTTTAGAAAGAACAATTTAGAAAAGAGCATGCATATGATTGCACTAGAAGAAAAAATTACAATTTTGCCAACTCTCTTCGTCGAGAAACGAGATGGGAGACGTGTTGTATTTGATGTGGACAAGATTGACAAGGCTCTCCACAAGGCGGCAGACAAGGTTATGGATGTGACACCCTTGGTCGAAAAACGCCTCAATGCTCTGACCGAGCGAATTGTCACAGAAATTCATAGTCGCTTTCCGCAGGGAGTTAAGATTTATGAAATTCAAAATATTGTAGAACATGAACTCCTTGAAGCCAAAGAATATGCGCTGGCTGAGGAGTATATCACTTATCGGACACAAAGGGATTTTGAGCGATCAAAAGCGACAGATATCAACTTTAGTATCCATAAACTACTCAACAAAGACCAGGCAGTTGTCAATGAAAATGCTAATAAAGACAGTGATGTCTTTAATACCCAGCGTGATTTGACAGCAGGGATTGTTGGGAAATCAATTGGACTGCAAATGCTTCCTAAGCACGTAGCCAATGCCCACCAAAAAGGGGATATCCACTATCACGATTTGGACTACAGTCCCTATACACCTATGACCAACTGCTGTTTGATTGATTTTAAAGGTATGTTGGAAAATGGTTTTAAGATTGGAAATGCAGAGGTAGAGAGTCCTAAGTCTATTCAAACTGCGACAGCGCAGATTTCACAAATCATCGCTAACGTTGCTTCTAGCCAGTATGGTGGCTGTTCAGCTGACCGTATCGATGAAGTTTTGGCGCCTTATGCAGAGAAGAACTATCAAAAACATCTCAAAGATGCAGAAGAGTGGGTATTGCCTGAAAAACGAGAAGATTATGCCTGGAAGAAAACCCAAAAAGACATCTATGATGCCATGCAATCTCTTGAGTATGAAATCAATACTCTCTTTACTTCAAATGGACAAACACCTTTTACTTCTCTAGGCTTTGGTCTAGGAACTAGTCGTTTTGAACGGGAAATTCAAAAAGCTATCTTGAACATCCGAATCAAGGGACTTGGTTCAGAACACCGCACAGCTATCTTCCCTAAACTTATCTTCACGCTTAAAAGAGGCCTTAACTTAGAGGAAGGGACACCCAACTACGACATCAAGCAGTTGGCTCTAGAGTGCGCAACCAAACGGATGTACCCAGATGTTTTGTCCTATGATAAGATTGTTGACTTGACAGGTTCTTTCAAAGTTCCTATGGGTTGCCGTTCGTTTCTTCAAGGATGGAAGGATGAAAATGGTGTAGAAGTCAATTCAGGTCGCATGAACCTAGGAGTTGTGACTGTTAATTTACCCCGTATTGCTCTCGAGTCTGATGGTGACATGAATAAGTTCTGGGAAATCTTCAACGAGCGTATGAATATCGCAGAAGATGCTCTGGTTTACCGTGTCGAACGTACTAAAGAAGCGACGCCAGCAAATGCCCCTATCCTCTATCAGTACGGTGCTTTTGGCCATCGTCTAGGTAAAGAAGAAAATGTTGACCAGCTCTTTAAGAATCGTCGGGCAACAGTTTCGCTGGGTTACATCGGTTTGTACGAAGTGGCTACTGTCTTCTTTGGAAATAGCTGGGAATACAATCCAGAAGCCAAGGAATTCACGCTGGATATCATTCGTGATATGAAACGCCGTGTAGAAGAGTGGTCTGACCAATATGGCTATCATTTCTCTATCTACTCAACACCGTCCGAAAGCTTGACAGACCGTTTCTGTCGACTAGATACAGACAAGTTTGGTTCTATTCCTGATATTACAGATAAGGAATACTATACCAACTCTTTCCACTACGATGTTCGTAAAAATCCAACACCGTTTGAAAAATTAGACTTTGAGAAAGTCTATCCAGAAGCAGGTGCGTCAGGTGGTTTCATCCATTATTGTGAGTATCCAGTCCTCCAGCAAAATCCAAAGGCTTTGGAAGCTGTATGGGACTATGCCTATGACCGTGTGGGATATTTGGGGACCAATACTCCAATTGACCGTTGCTACAAGTGTGACTTTGAAGGGGATTTTGAACCAACTGAGAGAGGATTTGCTTGTCCTAACTGTGGCAATAGCGACCCTAAAACAGTAGACGTTGTTAAACGGACTTGTGGCTATTTAGGCAATCCTCAAGCGAGACCTATGGTCAATGGGCGTCACAAGGAAATCGCTGCGCGTGTCAAACACATGAATGGCTCAACGATTAAAATAGCTGGACATTAAGTAACAAATTAGAAAGAAATGAAATGGGAAAATATCAATTAGATGACAAGGGGCGTGCACAAGTGACCCGTTATCACGAGAAACACTCTAAAGGTGGAGCTGGTAAGAAAGAACGCTTGCTCAACCTCAAAGAACAATTTTTAAACAAGAACAAGAAAAAATAAAAGTGAGAGTCAGCTCTCGCTTTTCTCATAGTGGGAGGTAAGGATGGAACTACGCAGACCAAGATTAGCAGATAAAGAAACAGTTTTAGAGATGATGGCAGAGTTTGAAAAGAGCCAATCAGCCCATGATGGAGGATTTTGGGATACAGAGAACTTTGTGTACGAAGAGTGGTTGGAAACAAATATGCAAAAAGAGATGGGAATGAACTTGCCTGAAAATCGTGTTCCTTCTATTCAATTTGTATCATTTGATGATGTAGGTCGTGCTCTAGGGTTTTTGAATCTGCGATTGAGACTGGATGAGGGTTTACTGAATTATGCTGGCCACATTGGCTACTCCATTCGTCCATCTGAAAGAGGCAAGGGTTATGCAAAAGAGACTCTCCGTCAGGGCTTGCAAGTTGCTAAGGAAAAGAACATTAAGAAAGCTCTAGTGACCTGTAGCGTGAATAATCCTGCTAGCAGAGTAGTTATTCTATCAAATGGAGGTCTCATTGAGGATGTTCGCAATGGTGTGGAGCGTTATTGGATAGAGGTAGCGAATGAATAATCCAAAACCACAAGAATGGAAAAGCGAGGAACTCAGTCAAGGGCGTATCATCGACTACAAGGCCTTTAACTTTGTAGATGGAGAAGGTGTGCGTAACTCTCTCTATGTATCAGGTTGCATGTTTCACTGCGAGGGATGTTATAATGTTGCGACTTGGTCTTTCAATGCAGGAATTCCCTACACAGCAGAATTAGAAGAGCAAATCATGGCAGATCTTGCCCAGCCCTATGTTCAAGGATTGACCTTGCTGGGAGGGGAGCCCTTTCTCAATACTGGGATTCTCTTGCCACTCGTTAAGCGCATTCGGAAGGAATTGCCAGACAAGGACATCTGGTCCTGGACGGGCTACACTTGGGAAGAAATGATGCTGGAGACTCCAGACAAACTGGAACTCTTATCGCTAATTGACATCCTTGTAGATGGACGATACGATCGAACTAAGAGAAATCTTATGCTTCAGTTCCGCGGATCTTCAAACCAAAGAATTATCGATGTGCAAAAATCTCTCAAAAGTGGGCAAGTAGTGATTTGGGACAAGCTCAATGACGGAAAAGAAAGCTATGAACAGGTGAAGAGAGAATAACTTTCTTCTATAGAGAATAGTTAAATAAATGACCTATAAAAAAAGAAAACAGTTTCATTGTAAAAAAACGAAAAAACAGCAACAAATCCCTTGCAATCGCAGGGGCTTTGTGTTATTCTATTATGGTGCTGTAAATTACAGTCTTAGCTTTGATGCAAGAGGTTGCGACACGCTCGGTTGCATTGCCACGCAACGCCGCGTCGGTTTTCTTGTGGAGCTAGCCTATTATCTTAAATAGACGAAAAGGAGAAAAAGATGGCAAACAAAAAAATCCGTATCCGTTTGAAAGCTTACGAACACCGTACGCTTGACACAGCGGCTGCAAAAATCGTAGAATCAGCTACTCGTACAGGTGCACAAGTTGCGGGTCCAATCCCACTTCCAACTGAACGTAGCCTCTACACAATCATTCGTGCGACTCACAAATATAAAGACTCTCGCGAACAATTTGAAATGCGTACACACAAACGTTTGATCGATATCGTTAACCCAACTCAAAAAACAGTTGATGCGTTGATGAAATTGGATCTTCCAAGTGGTGTAAACGTAGAAATCAAACTTTAATCTAAAATATAAAAGAGCAGAGGCTGGTGTTTCAATCTAATTGAACACGGGCTAAACTCGGTGTGAAAAAGATAAACTTCCTAGTGTCTGCTAGACACTGCGTCAGTTTCCTATTTTCACTTTGAGTTTGACGCCCTTTGTATCTTAGACTTGAGCATAAAAAACGCTCGTTAAAAACTTTTTGAATAAAAATATAGAAAAGGAACTATTTTCTCATGACAAAAGGAATCTTAGGGAAAAAAGTGGGAATGACTCAAATCTTCACTGAAGCTGGCGAATTGATCCCTGTAACAGTTATTGAAGCAACTCCAAACGTTGTTCTTCAAGTTAAAACTGTTGAAACAGACGGATACAACGCTATCCAAGTTGGTTTCGATGACAAACGCGAAGTGTTGAGCAACAAACCTGCTAAAGGACATGTAGCGAAAGCTAACACGGCTCCTAAGCGCTTCATTCGTGAATTCAAAAACGTTGAAGGCTTGGAAGTTGGTGCTGAAATCACAGTTGAAACATTCGCAGCTGGAGACGTTGTTGACGTAACTGGTACTTCTAAAGGTAAAGGTTTCCAAGGTGTTATCAAACGCCACGGACAATCACGTGGACCAATGGCTCACGGTTCTCGTTACCACCGTCGTCCAGGTTCTATGGGACCTGTTGCACCTAACCGCGTATTCAAAGGCAAAAACCTTGCAGGACGTATGGGTGGCGACCGCGTAACAATTCAAAACCTTGAAGTTGTACAAGTTGTTCCAGAAAAGAACGTTATCCTTATCAAAGGTAACGTACCAGGTGCTAAGAAATCTCTTATCACTATCAAATCAGCAGTTAAAGCTGGTAAATAATAAGGAAAGGGGAATACAGTCAAAATGGCAAATGTAACATTATTCGACCAAACTGGTAAACAAGCGGGCGAAGTTGTTCTTAACGATGCAATCTTTGGTATCGAACCAAACCAATCTGTTGTGTTTGATGTGATCATCAGCCAACGTGCTAGCCTTCGCCAAGGAACTCACGCAGTTAAAAACCGCTCAGCTGTTTCAGGTGGCGGACGCAAACCATGGCGTCAAAAAGGAACTGGACGTGCTCGTCAAGGTTCTATCCGCTCACCACAATGGCGTGGTGGTGGAATCGTCTTCGGACCAACTCCACGTAGCTATGCGTACAAACTTCCTCAAAAAGTTCGTCGCCTTGCGCTTAAATCTGTTTACTCAGAAAAAGTTGCTGAAAATAAATTTGTAGCCGTTGATTCTCTTGAATTTACAGCTCCAAAAACTGCTGAATTTGCAAAAGTTCTTGCAGCTTTGAGCATCGATTCTAAAGTCCTTGTTATTCTTGAAGAAGGAAACGAATTCGCAGCTCTCTCAGCTCGTAACCTTCCAAACGTGAAAGTTGCGACTGCTACAACTGCAAGTGTTCTTGACATCGCAAATAGTGACAAACTTCTTGTTACTCAAGCAGCTATCTCTAAAATCGAGGAGGTTCTTGCATAATGAATTTGTATGATGTTATCAAAAAACCTGTCATCACTGAAAGCTCAATGGCTCAACTTGAAGCAGGAAAATATGTATTTGAAGTTGACACTCGTGCACACAAACTTTTGATCAAGCAAGCTGTTGAAGCTGCTTTCGAAGGTGTTAAAGTTGCTAATGTTAACACAATCAACGTAAAACCAAAAGCTAAACGTGTTGGACGTTACACTGGTTTTACTAACAAAACTAAAAAAGCTATCATCACACTTACAGCTGATTCTAAAGCAATCGAGTTGTTTGCTGCTGAAGCTGAATAATCTAAGGAGGAAATATCGTGGGAATTCGTGTTTATAAACCAACAACAAACGGTCGCCGTAATATGACTTCTTTGGATTTCGCTGAAATCACAACAAGCACTCCTGAAAAATCATTGCTTGTTGCATTGAAGAGCAAGGCTGGTCGTAACAACAACGGTCGTATCACAGTTCGTCACCAAGGTGGTGGACACAAACGTTTCTACCGTTTGGTTGACTTCAAACGTAACAAAGACAACGTTGAAGCAGTTGTTAAAACAATCGAGTACGATCCAAACCGTTCTGCAAACATCGCTCTTGTACACTACACTGACGGTGTGAAAGCATACATCATCGCTCCAAAAGGTCTTGAAGTTGGTCAACGTATCGTTTCAGGGCCAGAAGCAGATATCAAAGTCGGAAACGCTCTTCCACTTGCTAACATCCCAGTTGGTACTTTGATCCACAACATCGAGTTGAAACCAGGTCGTGGTGGTGAATTGGTACGTGCTGCTGGTGCATCTGCTCAAGTATTGGGTTCTGAAGGTAAATACGTTCTTGTTCGTCTTCAATCAGGTGAAGTTCGTATGATTCTTGGAACTTGCCGTGCTACAGTTGGTGTTGTCGGAAACGAACAACATGGACTTGTAAACCTTGGTAAAGCAGGACGTAGCCGTTGGAAAGGTATCCGCCCAACAGTTCGTGGTTCTGTAATGAACCCTAACGATCACCCACACGGTGGTGGTGAAGGTAAAGCACCAGTTGGTCGTAAAGCACCATCTACTCCATGGGGCAAACCTGCTCTTGGTCTTAAAACTCGTAACAAGAAAGCGAAATCTGACAAACTTATCGTTCGTCGTCGCAACGAGAAATAATATTAAACTAGTCGCTTAAGTAACTAGTAAATCCGCCAGCTCGGTAGCGCTCCATGTGAGCGCAAGCCGCTGTGGTACAACATTTAAAGGAGAAAATATAAAAATGGGACGCAGTCTTAAAAAAGGACCTTTCGTCGATGAGCATTTGATGAAAAAAGTTGAAGCTCAAGCTAACGACGAAAAGAAAAAAGTTATTAAAACTTGGTCACGTCGTTCAACGATCTTCCCAAGTTTCATTGGTTACACTATTGCAGTTTATGACGGACGTAAACACGTACCTGTTTACATCCAAGAAGACATGGTAGGTCACAAACTTGGTGAATTTGCACCAACTCGTACTTACAAAGGTCACGCTGCAGACGACAAGAAAACACGTAGAAAATAAGGAGAACATAAATGGCAGAAATTACTTCAGCTAAAGCAATGGCTCGTACAGTACGTGTTTCACCTCGTAAATCACGTCTTGTTCTTGATAACATCCGTGGTAAAAGCGTAGCCGATGCAATCGCAATCTTGACATTCACTCCAAACAAAGCTGCTGAAATCATCTTGAAAGTTTTGAACTCAGCTGTAGCTAACGCTGAAAACAACTTTGGTTTGGATAAAGCTAACTTGGTAGTATCTGAAGCATTCGCAAACGAAGGACCAACTATGAAACGTTTCCGTCCACGTGCGAAAGGTTCAGCTTCACCAATCAACAAACGTACAGCTCACATCACTGTAGCTGTTGCAGAAAAATAAGGAGGTAAAATCGTGGGTCAAAAAGTACATCCAATTGGTATGCGTGTCGGCATCATCCGTGATTGGGATGCCAAATGGTATGCTGAAAAAGAATACGCGGATTACCTTCATGAAGATCTTGCAATCCGTAAATTCGTTCAAAAAGAACTTGCTGACGCAGCAGTTTCAACTATCGAAATCGAACGCGCAGTAAACAAAGTTAACGTTTCACTTCACACTGCTAAACCAGGTATGGTTATCGGTAAAGGTGGTGCTAACGTTGATGCACTCCGTGCAAAACTTAACAAATTGACTGGAAAACAAGTACACATCAACATCATCGAAATCAAACAACCTGATTTGGATGCTCACCTTGTAGGTGAAGGAATTGCTCGTCAATTGGAGCAACGTGTTGCTTTCCGTCGTGCACAAAAACAAGCAATCCAACGTGCAATGCGTGCTGGAGCTAAAGGAATCAAAACTCAAGTATCAGGTCGTTTGAACGGTGCAGATATCGCCCGTGCTGAAGGATACTCTGAAGGAACTGTTCCACTTCACACACTTCGTGCAGATATCGATTACGCTTGGGAAGAAGCAGATACTACATACGGTAAACTTGGTGTTAAAGTATGGATCTACCGTGGTGAAGTTCTTCCAGCTCGCAAAAACACTAAAGGAGGTAAATAACCAATGTTAGTACCTAAACGTGTTAAACACCGTCGTGAATTCCGTGGAAAAATGCGCGGTGAAGCAAAAGGTGGAAAAGAAGTAGCATTCGGTGAATACGGTCTTCAAGCTACAACTAGCCACTGGATCACTAACCGCCAAATCGAAGCTGCTCGTATCGCCATGACTCGTTACATGAAACGTGGTGGTAAAGTTTGGATTAAAATCTTCCCACACAAATCATACACTGCTAAAGCTATCGGTGTGCGTATGGGATCTGGTAAAGGGGCACCTGAAGGTTGGGTAGCACCAGTTAAACGTGGTAAAGTGATGTTCGAAATCGCTGGTGTATCTGAAGAGATCGCTCGCGAAGCGCTTCGTCTTGCTAGCCACAAATTGCCAGTTAAATGTAAATTCGTAAAACGTGAAGCAGAATAAGGAGAAGGCATGAAACTTAATGAAGTAAAAGAATTTGTTAAAGAACTTCGTGGTCTTTCTCAAGAAGAACTCGCGAAGCGCGAAAACGAATTGAAAAAAGAATTGTTTGAACTTCGTTTCCAAGCTGCTACTGGTCAATTGGAACAAACAGCTCGCTTGAAAGAAGTTAAAAAACAAATCGCTCGTATCAAAACAGTTCAATCTGAAGCGAAATAATAGACTAGGGAAGGAGAAATTTCAATGGAACGCAATAATCGTAAAGTTCTTGTTGGACGTGTTGTATCTGACAAAATGGACAAGACAATCACAGTTGTAGTTGAAACAAAACGTAACCACCCAGTCTATGGTAAACGTATTAACTACTCTAAAAAATACAAAGCTCATGATGAAAACAATGTTGCCAAAGAAGGCGATATCGTACGTATCATGGAAACTCGCCCGCTTTCAGCTACAAAACGTTTCCGTCTTGTAGAAGTTGTTGAAGAAGCGGTCATCATCTAATCAAACCTGAAAGGAGAAAACTGAAATGATTCAAACAGAAACTCGTTTGAAAGTCGCAGACAACAGCGGTGCTCGTGAAATCTTGACTATCAAAGTTCTTGGTGGTTCAGGACGTAAATTTGCAAACATCGGTGATGTTATTGTGGCATCTGTAAAACAAGCTACTCCTGGTGGTGCGGTTAAAAAAGGTGACGTTGTTAAAGCAGTTATCGTTCGTACTAAATCAGGTGCTCGTCGTGCTGATGGTTCATACATCAAATTTGACGAAAACGCAGCAGTTATCATCCGTGAAGACAAAACTCCTCGCGGAACACGTATCTTTGGCCCAGTTGCACGTGAATTGCGTGAAGGTGGCTTCATGAAGATCGTGTCACTTGCTCCAGAAGTACTTTAATTTTTAGAAACAAACTAGTCCCCTGGATTTACCTCCAGGGTGCCCTTATGGGCGTAAGAAAAATCAAGGAGAAACCTAATGTTTGTAAAAAAAGGCGACAAAGTTCGCGTAATCGCTGGTAAAGATAAGGGAACAGAAGCTGTTGTCCTTACTGCCCTTCCAAAAGTAAACAAAGTTATCGTTGAAGGTGTTAACATCGTTAAGAAACACCAACGTCCAACTAACGAGCTTCCTCAAGGTGGTATCATCGAGAAAGAAGCAGCTATCCACGTATCAAACGTTCAAGTTTTGGACAAAAATGGTGTAGCTGGTCGTGTTGGTTACAAATTTGTAGACGGTAAAAAAGTTCGCTACAACAAAAAATCAGGCGAAGTGCTTGATTAATCACGAAGGAAAGGAGAAGTATAATGGCAAATCGTTTAAAAGAAAAATATCTTAATGAAGTAGTTCCTGCTTTGACAGAACAATTCAACTACTCATCAGTGATGGCTGTGCCTAAAGTAGATAAGATCGTTTTGAACATGGGTGTTGGTGAAGCTGTATCAAACGCTAAAAGCCTTGAAAAAGCTGCTGAAGAATTGGCACTTATCTCAGGTCAAAAACCACTTATCACTAAAGCTAAAAAATCAATCGCCGGCTTCCGTCTTCGTGAAGGTGTTGCGATTGGTGCAAAAGTTACCCTTCGTGGTGAACGTATGTACGAATTCTTGGATAAATTGGTTTCAGTTTCACTTCCACGTGTACGTGACTTCCACGGTGTTCCAACAAAATCATTTGATGGACGCGGAAACTACACACTTGGTGTGAAAGAACAATTGATCTTCCCAGAAATCAACTTTGATGACGTTGACAAAACTCGTGGTCTTGACATCGTTATCGTAACAACTGCTAACACTGACGAAGAGTCACGTGCATTGCTTACAGGCCTTGGAATGCCTTTTGCAAAATAATATAGGAGGTAAATCTAATGGCTAAAAAATCAATGATTGCTAAGAACAAACGTCCAGCGAAGTTCTCTACTCAAGCTTATACTCGTTGTGAAAAATGTGGTCGTCCACATTCAGTTTACCGCAAATTTAAACTTTGCCGTGTTTGCTTCCGTGAATTAGCTTACAAAGGACAAATTCCTGGTGTAACAAAAGCATCTTGGTAATTTAAGATATCAAGGGCGTCAAAACTCTAAGTGAAAATAGGAAACTTGACGAAGAAACTGAAGTTTCTAGGAAAGTTTATCTTTTTCACACAGAGTTTAGCCCGGGTTCAGTTGGGCTTGCCAATTTGAACACGAGCTACAGCTTTGGCAAAAAAGACCAATTTTCTTTGGAGCATCGCTCCTGCATCAAATTGCCTATTTTTGCTTTTGCTGTTACGCTCTTTGTATCATGTATTAACTAGCAAGTGCAACTTGCAAACTACTAGTAAGAGGAGAAAAACAAAATGGTTATGACTGACCCAATCGCAGACTTCCTAACTCGTATTCGTAACGCTAACCAAGCTAAACACGAAGTACTTGAAGTACCTGCATCAAACATCAAAAAAGGGATTGCTGAAATCCTTAAATGCGAAGGTTTTGTAAAAAACGTTGAAATCATCGAAGATGACAAACAAGGCATCATCCGTGTATTCCTTAAATACGGACCAAACGGTGAAAAAGTTATCACTAACTTGAAACGTGTTTCTAAACCAGGACTTCGTGTCTACAAAAAACGTGAAGACCTTCCAAAAGTTCTTAACGGACTTGGAATTGCTATCCTTTCAACTTCTGAAGGTTTGCTTACTGATAAAGAAGCACGCCAAAAGAATGTTGGTGGAGAAGTTATCGCTTACGTTTGGTAATTGATGATGTGAGAGCGTTAAAAGAATACAGTGAAAATAGGAAGTTTGTAGCAGGAGCGATGCTCCAAGACAAACTTATCTTTTTCACCAAATTCTTAGCTCGAACTCAAATCAAGATACAAAGCTCGTTAGAGCGTGTTCAGTTCAGCTCTTGAACTAAATAAGTATCTGAACCCCGTGAAAACTGGCCGTTCTGGCCTGACAATCTAACAGGAGAAAATAAACATGTCACGTATTGGTAATAAAGTTATCGTGTTGCCTGCTGGTGTAGAAATCACTAACAATGACAACCTTGTAACTGTAAAAGGACCTAAAGGAGAACTTACTCGTGAGTTCTCAAAAGATATTGAAATCCGTGTGGAAGGTACTGAAGTAACTCTTCACCGTCCAAACGATTCAAAAGAAATGAAAACTATCCACGGAACTACTCGTGCCCTTTTGAACAACATGGTTGTTGGTGTATCAGAAGGATTCAAGAAAGAACTTGAAATGCGCGGGGTTGGTTACCGTGCACAACTTCAAGGATCTAAACTTGTTTTGGCTGTTGGTAAATCTCATCCAGACGAAGTTGAAGCTCCAGAAGGAATTACTTTTGAACTTCCAAACCCAACAACAATCGTTGTTAGCGGAATTTCAAAAGAAGTAGTTGGTCAAACAGCTGCTTACGTACGTAGCCTTCGTTCACCAGAACCATATAAAGGTAAAGGTATCCGTTACGTTGGTGAATTCGTTCGCCGTAAAGAAGGTAAAACAGGTAAATAATGTTGAGTGGTTGATTCTCAACCACCAACCTATTTTCCAACTTTGTGCATAGCACACGATTTAAAACTAAAGAGGTGAAAACTGTGATTTCAAAACCAGATAAAAACAAACTCCGCCAAAAACGCCACCGTCGCGTTCGCGGAAAACTCTCTGGAACTGCTGATCGCCCACGTTTGAACGTATTCCGTTCTAATACAGGCATCTACGCTCAAGTGATTGATGACGTAGCGGGTGTAACGCTCGCAAGTGCTTCAACTCTTGACAAAGAAGTTTCAAAAGGAACTAAAACTGAACAAGCCGTTGCTGTCGGTAAACTCGTTGCAGAACGTGCAAACGCTAAAGGTATTTCAGAAGTGGTGTTCGACCGCGGTGGATATCTATATCACGGACGTGTGAAAGCTTTGGCTGATGCAGCTCGTGAAAACGGATTGAAATTCTAATAGGAGGACACTAGAAAATGGCATTTAAAGACAATGCAGTTGAATTAGAAGAACGCGTAGTTGCTGTCAACCGTGTTACAAAAGTTGTTAAAGGTGGACGTCGTCTTCGTTTCGCAGCTCTTGTTGTTGTTGGTGACCACAATGGTCGCGTAGGATTTGGTACTGGTAAAGCTCAAGAAGTTCCAGAAGCAATCCGTAAAGCAGTAGACGATGCTAAGAAAAACTTGATCGAAGTTCCTATGGTTGGAACAACAATCCCACACGAAGTTCTTTCAGAATTCGGTGGAGCTAAAGTATTGTTGAAACCTGCTGTAGAAGGTTCTGGAGTTGCCGCTGGTGGTGCAGTTCGTGCCGTTGTGGAATTGGCAGGTGTGGCAGATATTACATCTAAATCACTTGGTTCTAACACTCCAATCAACATTGTTCGTGCAACTGTTGAAGGTTTGAAACAATTGAAACGCGCTGAAGAAGTTGCTGCCCTTCGTGGTATTTCAGTTTCTGATTTGGCATAAGAAAGGGGATAAAATGGCTCAAATTAAAATTACTTTGACTAAGTCTCCAATCGGACGCATTCCATCACAACGTAAAACTGTTGTAGCACTTGGACTTGGCAAATTGAACAGCTCTGTTATTAAAGAAGATAACGCTGCTATCCGTGGTATGATCACAGCAGTATCTCACTTGGTAACAGTTGAAGAAGTAAACTAATGAATTTTTAGGGGATGTGCACTATACCATCCCCTAAAACTAGATATAGTCATCTATGATGACGTCGTATAGGCGAGTTGATTGGGGAGACAACCTTTTCTCCCTTATCGGCGCTAGCATTTTACAAAAGAGGAGAAAATAAAAATGAAACTTCATGAATTGAAACCTGCAGAAGGTTCTCGTAAAGTACGTAACCGCGTTGGTCGTGGTACTTCATCAGGTAACGGTAAAACATCTGGTCGTGGTCAAAAAGGTCAAAAAGCTCGTAGCGGTGGCGGAGTTCGCCTTGGTTTTGAAGGTGGACAAACTCCATTGTTCCGTCGTCTTCCAAAACGTGGATTCACTAACATCAACGCTAAAGAATACGCAATTGTGAACCTTGACCAATTGAACGTCTTTGAAGATGGTGCTGAAGTAACTCCAGTTGTTCTTATCGAAGCAGGAATTGTTAAAGCTGAAAAATCAGGTATTAAAATTCTTGGTAACGGTGAGTTGACTAAGAAATTGACTGTGAAAGCAGCTAAATTCTCTAAATCAGCTGAAGAAGCTATCACTGCTAAAGGTGGTTCAGTAGAAGTCATCTAAGAGAGGTGACCTATGTTTTTTAAATTATTAAGAGAAGCTCTTAAAGTCAAGCAGGTTCGATCAAAAATTTTATTTACAATTTTTATCGTTTTGGTCTTTCGTATCGGGACTAGCATTACAGTTCCTGGGGTGAATGCCAATAGCTTGAACGCCTTAAGTGGATTATCCTTCTTAAACATGTTGAGCTTGGTATCAGGGAATGCCATGAAAAACTTCTCAGTTTTTGCTCTTGGTGTTAGTCCCTACATTACGGCCTCTATCGTTGTCCAACTCTTGCAAATGGATATTTTACCCAAATTTGTAGAATGGGGTAAACAAGGGGAAGTAGGTCGAAGAAAATTAAATCAAGCTACTCGTTATATTGCTCTTGTTCTAGCCTTTGTGCAATCTATCGGGATTACAGCTGGTTTTAATACTTTGGCTGGAGCTCAATTGTTGAAAACAGCTCTTACTCCACAAGTCTTTATCATGATTGGTATCATCTTAACAGCTGGTAGCATGATTGTGACTTGGTTGGGAGAGCAAATTACAGATAAGGGGTACGGAAATGGTGTTTCTATGATTATCTTTGCCGGGATTGTTGCCTCAATTCCAGAGATGATTCAGGGCATCTATGTGGACTACTTTGTGAATGTCCCAAGTAGCCGTATCAACTCATCTATCATTTTCGTAATCATTTTGATTATTACTGTATTGTTGATCATTTACTTTACAACCTATGTTCAACAAGCAGAATACAAAATTCCAATCCAATATACTAAGGTTGCACAAGGTGCTCCATCTAGCTCTTACCTTCCTTTGAAAGTAAACCCTGCTGGAGTTATCCCTGTTATCTTTGCAAGTTCGATTACTGCAGCGCCTGCGGCTATTCTTCAGTTTTTGAGCGCTACAGGTCATGATTGGGCTTGGGTAAGAACAGCACAAGAAATGCTGGCAACAACTTCACCAACTGGTATTGCTATGTATGCTTTATTGATTATTCTCTTTACATTCTTCTATACGTTTGTACAGATTAATCCTGAAAAAGCGGCAGAAAACCTACAAAAGAGCGGAGCCTATATCCATGGAGTTCGTCCTGGTAAAGGTACAGAGGAATATATGTCTAAACTTCTTCGTCGTCTTGCAACTGTTGGTTCTCTCTTCCTTGGTGTGATTTCTATTTTACCGATCGTGGCAAAAGATGTTTTCGGACTTTCAGAAGCAGTTGCTTTTGGGGGGACTAGTCTTTTGATCATTATCTCTACGGGTATTGAAGGAATCAAACAATTGGAAGGTTACCTATTGAAACGTAAGTATGTTGGTTTCATGGATAGAACAGAATAAAAGTATTTACTGATACTCTTCGAAAATCAAATTCAAACCACGTCAGCTTCACCTTGCCGTACTCAAGTACAGTCTGCGGCTAGCTTCCTAGTTTGCTCTTTGATTTTCATTGAGTATGAATCAGTAAATGCTGAGGGAGTGGAGGTTTAAACTCTAACATTTGTGAGAGTTTGGTCTCCCCTCTTCTATTTTGTTTTTAAATAGGGGTGAAAAGAATTTTTGCTTCTATTTAAAAATAAAATAAGGAGATCAGATCATGAATCTTTTGATTATGGGCTTACCTGGTGCAGGTAAGGGAACTCAAGCAGCAAAAATCGTAGAACAATTCCATGTTGCACATATCTCAACAGGTGATATGTTCCGCGCTGCAATGGCAAATCAAACTGAAATGGGTGTTCTTGCTAAGTCATACATTGACAAGGGTGAATTAGTTCCTGACGAAGTTACAAATGGAATCGTAAAAGAACGTCTTTCACAAGATGATATTAAAGAAACAGGATTCTTGTTGGATGGTTACCCACGTACAATCGAACAAGCTCATGCCTTGGACAAAACATTGGCTGAACTTGGCATTGAACTAGAAGGTGTCATCAACATTGAAGTGAATCCAGATAGCCTCTTGGAACGTTTGAGTGGTCGTATTATCCACCGCGTAACTGGAGAAACTTTCCACAAGGTCTTTAACCCACCAGTTGACTATAAAGAAGAAGATTACTACCAACGTGAAGATGATAAGCCTGAGACAGTCAAACGTCGTTTGGATGTTAATATTGCTCAAGGGGAACCAATCATTGCTCACTACCGTGCCAAAGGTTTGGTTCATGACATCGAAGGTAATCAAGATATCAATGATGTCTTCTCAGATATCGAAAAAGTATTGACAAATTTGAAATAAAGCGTTTTTCACACTTGCAAAAATCCGCTACAAATGTTATACTAAGATAGTCTGACTTATAATTGTTGTCTCTGTGTCTAGAGGCATCGAATCGAAATTTATGGAGGTGCTTTTGCGTGGCAAAAGACGATGTGATTGAAGTTGAAGGCAAAGTAGTTGATACAATGCCGAATGCAATGTTTACGGTTGAACTTGAAAATGGACATCAGATTTTAGCAACAGTTTCTGGTAAAATTCGTAAAAACTATATTCGTATTTTAGCGGGAGATCGTGTTACTGTCGAAATGAGTCCATATGACTTGACACGTGGACGTATCACTTACCGCTTTAAATAATCGAAAAACTTGGAGGGATAAGAAATGAAAGTAAGACCATCGGTCAAACCAATTTGCGAATACTGTAAAGTTATTCGTCGTAATGGTCGTGTTATGGTAATTTGCCCAGCAAATCCAAAACACAAACAACGTCAAGGATAAGATAGAAAGGAGAAAACATGGCTCGTATTGCTGGAGTTGACATTCCAAATGACAAACGCGTAGTAATCTCATTGACTTATGTTTATGGTATCGGACTTGCAACATCTAAGAAAATTTTGGCTGCTGCTGGAATCTCAGAAGATGTTCGTGTACGTGATTTGACATCAGATCAAGAAGATGCTATCCGTCGTGAAGTGGATGCAATCAAAGTTGAAGGTGACCTTCGTCGTGAAGTAAACTTGAACATCAAACGTTTGATGGAAATCGGTTCATACCGTGGTATCCGTCACCGTCGTGGACTTCCTGTCCGTGGACAAAACACTAAAAACAACGCTCGCACTCGTAAAGGTAAAGCTGTTGCGATTGCTGGTAAGAAAAAATAATATAGGAGGTAAAAGTCTTGGCTAAACCAACACGTAAACGTCGTGTGAAAAAGAATATCGAATCTGGTATTGCTCATATTCACGCTACATTTAATAACACTATTGTTATGATTACTGATGTGCATGGTAATGCAATTGCTTGGTCATCAGCTGGTGCTCTTGGTTTCAAAGGTTCTCGTAAATCTACACCATTCGCTGCTCAAATGGCTTCTGAAGCTGCTGCTAAATCTGCACAAGAACACGGTCTTAAATCAGTTGAAGTTACTGTAAAAGGTCCAGGTTCTGGTCGTGAGTCAGCTATTCGTGCGCTTGCTGCCGCTGGTCTTGAAGTAACAGCAATTCGTGATGTGACTCCAGTGCCACACAATGGTGCTCGTCCTCCAAAACGTCGCCGTGTATAATCATCGCATTACACTGCTTTTCGTTTAAGAGGGAGTAACTAAATGATCGAGTTTGAAAAACCAAATATAACAAAAATTGATGAAAATAAAGATTATGGCAAGTTTGTAATCGAACCACTTGAACGTGGCTACGGTACAACTCTTGGTAACTCTCTTCGTCGTGTACTTCTAGCTTCTCTACCAGGAGCAGCTGTGACATCTATCAACATTGATGGTGTGTTACATGAGTTTGACACAGTTCCAGGTGTTCGTGAAGACGTGATGCAAATCATTCTGAACATTAAAGGAATTGCAGTGAAATCGTACGTTGAAGACGAAAAAATCATCGAACTGGATGTTGAAGGTCCTGCTGAAGTAACAGCTGGTGACATTTTGACAGATAGCGATATTGAAATTGTAAATCCAGATCATTATCTCTTTACAATCGGTGAAGGTTCTTCTCTAAAAGCGACTATGACTGTTAACAGTGGTCGTGGATATGTACCTGCTGATGAAAATAAAAAGGATAATGCACCAGTTGGAACACTTGCTGTAGATTCTATTTATACACCAGTTACAAAAGTCAACTATCAAGTGGAACCTGCTCGTGTAGGTAGCAATGATGGATTTGACAAATTAACCCTTGAAATCTTGACAAATGGAACAATTATTCCAGAAGATGCTTTAGGGCTTTCAGCACGTATTTTGACAGAACATCTTGATTTGTTTACAAATCTTACTGAGATTGCTAAGTCAACTGAAGTGATGAAAGAAGCTGATACTGAATCTGACGACCGTATTTTGGATCGTACGATTGAGGAACTAGACTTGTCTGTGCGTTCATACAACTGTTTGAAACGTGCCGGTATCAATACTGTGCATGATTTGACAGAAAAATCTGAAGCAGAGATGATGAAAGTACGAAATCTTGGACGCAAGAGTTTGGAAGAAGTGAAACTCAAACTCATTGATTTGGGTCTTGGATTAAAAGATAAATAAAGGAGGAATACATGGCTTACCGTAAACTAGGACGCACTAGCTCACAACGTAAAGCGATGCTTCGCGATTTGACAACTGACCTTTTGATCAACGAATCAATCGTGACAACTGAAGCTCGTGCTAAAGAAATCCGTAAAACTGTTGAAAAAATGATTACTCTAGGTAAACGTGGTGATTTGCATGCACGTCGTCAAGCAGCTGCTTTCGTACGTAATGAAATCGCATCTGAAAACTATGATGAAGCAACTGATAAGTACACTTCTACTACAGCACTTCAAAAATTGTTCTCAGAAATCGCACCTCGTTATGCTGAACGTAACGGTGGATACACTCGTATCCTTAAAACTGAACCACGTCGTGGTGATGCAGCGCCAATGGCGATCATCGAATTAGTATAAAATCATCAATTTTGTTGAGTGTTATGATGATGGAGTCTTGTGCTCTTAGTCTAGCTCTGGTCTACCGCTAGGATCTCGGTCCTAGCGGGAACACTCATCATAAGTTGGGATAGTAGACGCTTGTTTACGAAATTGTTTTTTGCTTAAGAACAACTTCGTAAGCAGGCGTTTTTGAGTATTTTCGTTAGAATTATGCTATACTATTTGAAAAGAATCCTGTTTAATGTTCAGGTTTCTTATTTTAAGAAGAATTGGAGTTTGCTTATGAAAGCGATTATAACTGTTGTTGGTAAAGATAAATCTGGAATTGTTGCAGGTGTTTCTGGCAAAATTGCAGAATTGGGTTTGAATATTGACGATATCTCTCAAACTGTCTTGGATGAATATTTCACGATGATGGCTGTCGTCTCTAGTGATGAAAAGCAGGATTTTACTTATCTGCGAAATGAGTTTGAAACTTTTGGGCAAACTTTGAATGTGAAAATCAATATTCAGAGTGCAGCGATTTTCGAAGCTATGTATAATATCTAGGAGGTTATCATGGATATTAGACAAGTTACTGAAACCATCTCCATGATTGAGGAGCAGAACTTCGATATCAGAACTATTACCATGGGGATTTCCCTTTTGGACTGTATCGATCCAGATATCAATCGTGCTGCGGAGAAAATTTATCAAAAGATTACGACCAAGGCAGCAAATTTAGTAGCTGTTGGCGATGAAATTGCAGCTGAGTTGGGAATTCCTATCGTTAATAAGCGTGTATCGGTGACTCCTATTTCTCTGATTGGAGCAGCGACAGATGCGACGGACTACGTGGTTCTGGCAAAAGCTCTTGATAAGGCTGCGAAAGAAATCGGTGTGGATTTTATCGGTGGCTTCTCTGCCTTGGTACAAAAGGGGTACCAAAAGGGAGATGAGATTCTCATCAATTCTATTCCTCGTGCTTTGGCTGAAACGGACAAGGTCTGCTCGTCAGTCAATATCGGCTCAACCAAGTCTGGTATCAATATGACGGCTGTCGCAGATATGGGACGAGTTATCAAGGAAACGGCTAATCTATCAGATATGGGGGCAGCTAAGTTGGTTGTATTCGCTAATGCTGTTGAGGACAATCCATTTATGGCGGGTGCCTTCCATGGTGTTGGGGAAGCAGATGTTATCATCAATGTCGGAGTTTCCGGTCCTGGTGTGGTGAAACGTGCCTTGGAAAAAGTTCGTGGACAGAGCTTTGATGTAGTAGCCGAAACAGTTAAGAAAACTGCCTTTAAAATCACTCGTATCGGTCAATTGGTTGGTCAAATGGCCAGTGAGAGACTGGGTGTGGAATTTGGTATTGTGGACTTGAGTTTGGCGCCAACTCCTGCGGTTGGAGATTCTGTTGCACGTGTCCTTGAAGAAATGGGGCTAGAAACAGTTGGTACGCATGGAACGACGGCTGCCTTGGCTCTCTTGAATGACCAAGTTAAGAAGGGAGGAGTTATGGCCTGCAACCAAGTTGGTGGTTTGTCTGGTGCCTTTATCCCTGTTTCAGAGGATGAAGGAATGATTGCTGCAGTGCAAAATGGTTCTCTTAATTTGGAAAAACTAGAAGCTATGACGGCTATCTGTTCTGTTGGTTTGGATATGATTGCCATTCCGGAGGATACACCTGCTGAAACCATTGCGGCTATGATTGCAGATGAAGCGGCAATTGGTGTCATTAACATGAAAACAACAGCTGTTCGTATCATTCCAAAAGGAAAAGAAGGCGATATGATTGAATTTGGTGGTCTATTAGGTACTGCACCTGTTATGAAGGTCAATGGGGCTTCGTCTGTTGATTTCATCTCTCGTGGAGGACAAATCCCAGCACCAATTCATAGTTTTAAAAATTAAGAAAATAGGAGAAATTTTAAGCTCTATTTAAGGTTGGATGTGTATACTATAATCATTAAATAAAGACCTCCTAATATTATTTGAAACAGATAACTCTGATTTAGTTTGAATTTGATTTTCATCTAATATCTTTATTTAATAGAACTCCTAAACTTTTTCATAATAATCTCCTGCAAAAGTCGCCTGTATGGGTGGCTTTTGTTTTATCATCCATGATATAATAGAAGCAAACGGAGGACGGAAAATGGTAAAAGTACGATTGTATTTGGTACGTCATGGCAAGACTATGTTTAACACGATTGGTCGCGCGCAAGGTTGGAGCGATACTCCCTTAACAGCTGAAGGTGAGCGAGGGATTCAAGAATTAGGAATCGGCTTGCGGGAATCTGGTCTACAGTTTGAGCGTGCTTATTCCAGTGATTCAGGGCGCACCATTCAGACTATGGGAATCATCCTTGATGAACTTGGTTTGCAGGGGAAAATCCCTTATCGCATGGACAAGCGTATCAGAGAATGGTGTTTTGGTAGCTTTGACGGAGCCTACGACGGTGATCTTTTCATGGGTATTATTCCTCGTATCTTTAATGTGGACCACGTTCACCAATTGTCTTATGCTGAACTGGCTGAGGGTTTGGTAGAGGTCGATACAGCTGGTTGGGCTGAAGGATGGGAAAAACTCAGTGGCCGCATCAAAGAAGGTTTTGAAGCGATTGCCAAAGAAATGGAAGAACAAGGTGGGGGCAACGCTCTCGTTGTCAGCCATGGAATGACCATTGGAACCATTGTTTATCTGATTAATGGTATGCATCCGCATGGTCTCGATAATGGTAGCGTGACAATCCTTGAATATGAGGATGGCCAGTTTAGCGTAGAAGTTGTCGGCGACCGTAGTTACCGAGAACTAGGACGGGAGAAGATGGAGGAAGCATCTATTTAATCAGTCTAGACTTGATTTCTCTGAACTAGGGATTTGATAAGAATATCAAGATAAGAAAAAACAGCCGAGGATAATCTTTTCGGCTGTTTTTGATGGGGGAAACTAAAGTGTAATGCTGTTGCTTTTAGAGATTTTCATAAACAAGAGCAAGGAACCTACTGTTAGAACAGTTAGGATAGTTGACAAGGCTGCGGCTACACCGTAATTTCCTCTGAGAACCTCTGTATAAATAGCTACAGTCATTGTTCTTGTTTTGACATTGTAGAGGAGGATAGAAGTAGAGAGCTCTGAAATCATTGTAACCCAAGATAGGATGGCTCCAGAAATAATACCAGATAGCATCATTGGAGTTGTAATCTTGGCGAAGGTATTGAGACGGCTACTTCCTAAGCTTTCAGCAGCTTCTTCAATACTTGGTGCTATTTGTTGCAAGCTAGCAACAGATGAGCGAATAGTATAAGGTAATCTTCTGACAGATAGGGACATGATCAAGATGAAAGCTGTCCCTGTAATCATAAGAAATCCACTTCCAAATAGACCGGTATTGAAGGAAGAAATGAAGGCAATCCCTAGAACGGTTCCTGGTACAATATAAGGTACCATACTGAGGCTATCAATTAAGTTTGTAAACAAATTCCGTTTTCTAACGGCTAGGTAGGAGATAAATGTTGCGAATAGGACAACTAGGACTAAGGCAATCAAAGGGATACGAATGGTATTGAAAATAGCAGACCCCATACGATTGAAAGCTACCTTGTAACTGTTTAGAGAATAGCCTTTGACAAATACCATACCTGATGTTTTTAGGAAAGAAGTATAAATCAAGTAGACTTGAGGTAGAACAGAGAACAAGATAATTCCGTAGACTGTTGCATAAATGGCAACCATTTTTCTTTTTGTAGTTTTTTTAGGCTCAATTGGATGGAGCGAATTCATGCTGAAACTGTAGCGGTTTGAAATGTATTTTTGGATAAGGAAGATTGCCAAGGCAATGATAATCGCCATAATTGCTAAAGCAGATGCAAAAGCAGAATTTCCTCCAACCTCGCTAATAAATTGGGTATAAATCAAGACTGGGAAAGTCCGATATCCTTCACCAATCAACATAGGCGTTCCAAAGTCTGAGAATGCTCTCATAAATACAAGTAGGGCAGCAGCTAGTAAGGTTGGAACTAGGAGAGGTAAAACAACCGTTACGATACGCTTAAATCCGAAGGACCCCATACTTTCAGCTGCTTCAAGTAGAGAATTGTCAATACTTTTCATTGTCCCAGCAACGTATAGAAATACCAGTGGGAATAGTTGCAGTGTAAAGACAAGTACAATTCCTTTGAATCCATAAATATCAATAGCTGGAAGATGAAGAGCATTTGTCATGAATTTTGTGATGACCCCATTTCGTCCCAGCAAGAGAATCCAGGAGTAGGCTCCCACGAACGGAGCTGACATAGAAGCAATGATAATCAATATTTGTAAAAATTTCTTTCCCTTGAAGTCATACATGGAAAAGAGATAAGCTAATAAGGTTCCTACGACTAAGGAAGTGACAGTAGCGGTAATGGAAACCTTGAAACTGTTGACAAGTGTCTCAGAGTAGTAGGCTTTACTAAAGAAAGTGACAAAATTAGCTAGTGAGAATTGTCCTTCATGTATGAGTGCTTGCTTGAGCACGGTAACGATAGGATAAACGAGAAAGACAAGATAGGTAAGAAAGATGAAGAAAGAGGAGGCTGTCCAAATATTTAGTTTTTTACGTTCCATGGTTGACTCCTTTTATCAGGTTTTGGGAACCATCTGCAGAAAAGACGTTTAATTTTTGAGTATTGATTCGTAGACGAATACGATCGCCTTTTTGTAGATCTTCTTCAAAAGTTGATTCTTCGCTAACTTGAATTTTTGAGGCAAAGCCTGTCTCGATGAAGTATTCAGTATTTAGTCCAAGATAGACGCTATCGCTAATAGTTCCTTCAATATCTCCAGATTCATCTTTGATAAACTCTTCAGGACGAATACTTACATGAATAGCTTGTGCTTCAGCCTGATCAAGAGCTGGCATTCGAAGGGCATAGCCATCTGAAAAGACGATATAAGCGCCATCGCTCCGTTTTTCAAGAGTGGCAGGGATAATATTTGTGCGTCCGATAAAGGTTGCTACAAACTCATTAGCTGGTTTATGATAGAGTTCTTTTGGTCGACCGATTTGTTGAATGACCCCATCTTTCATAACAGCAATTTGGTCTGAAATAGCCATAGCTTCTTCTTGGTCGTGGGTCACATAAACGGTTGTAATTCCCACTTCGTGTTGGATTTCTCGAATGGCTTGACGCATATCCAAGCGAAGTTTGGCATCTAGGTTACTGAGTGGCTCGTCCATGAGGAGAACACTTGGATTAACAGCTAAGGCGCGTGCCAAGGCGACACGTTGTTGTTGTCCACCACTAAGTTTATCGGGCTTTCGATCCGCATATTGAGCAATTTGCATGAGTTCAAGATACTTGTTGGTCTGTTGGACCAATTCTTCTTTTGGAACTTTCTTTTGCTTGAGACCAAAAGCAACATTATCTCGAACAGTCAAATGTGGGAAAATAGCGTAGTTTTGGAAAACCATGCCGATATTGCGTTTGCTGGGTTCCATATTATTGATTTTTGTATCATCAAAGTAAAATTCTCCGCCTTCGATACTGTTGAAACCTGCAATCATACGAAGAAGAGTCGTTTTCCCACAACCTGAAGGCCCAAGAAGGGTAAAGAGACTTCCTTTTGGAATTGTAATGTTCAAATTCTCAATAACAGGGACATCGTGGTAGATTTTTTTGGCGTTAATAATTTTGATCTCACTCATAGTGAACCTCTTTTACTGTTTAGATTGGATATCTGTAAAGACTTCGTTGTATTTCTTAACGATATCTGATTTATTCTTGATGACATAATCATAATCTTCAGTGAGTGTTTTGATTTTGTCAATTGGTTTCATGTTTTCGCTTGTTTTGGCATTTTTACGAACAGGACGGTTAGTAGTGGTTGTACCAAGTGTATCTTGTACTTCTTGAGAGATAATAAAATCGATAAATTTCTTGGCATTTTCCATATTTTTCGCTTTTTTAACGATAGCAGCACTAGCAGGTAGGAAGACGGTTCCTTCTTTTGGATAGACTACCTTGATATTAGCTCCGTCATTTAAGAGTTTAACTGCTGGATCTTCATAAGAGAGACCAACAGCCATTTCTCCGTCAGCGACTGCTTTATAGACACCAGATGAGCTTGAACCGATTTTACCATCAATAAGTGTGAAGAGATCTTTTACATAAGACCAAGCTTTATCGTCTTTGTAACCACCTTGAGCTTGTAGCATATTTGTTAATTGAGCAAAGGCGCTAGAAGAGTTTGCTGGGTCAGCAGTTGCGATTTTTCCTTTTAGTTCAGGTTTGAGAAGGTCGCTATATCCTTCGATGTTCATGCCTTTCGTTAAATCAGGATTGACGATTAAAACACTACCATCTAGTGTATAAGGAGTAGAGTAGCCAGTTGTGTTTTGATATTCTTTGATAACATTATCATTTTCTTTTGAAGTATAGTTTTCAAAGAGTTCTCCGTGGGTAGCATATTGTGTATAAGAACCACCAAAGATGACATCGGCTACAGGAGCTTCTTTTTCTGACTCTAGTTTTTTGAAAAGTTCTCCAGTACCAGCTTGAATCAGTTCTACTTTGATACCATATTTTTCTTCAAAGGCAGGAATAGTTGCTCCGATTAAGCCCTCTGAGTTTGGTGAATAAACGACTAGCGAACCGCCGTCTCCTTTATCAGATGAACCGCCATCGGCAGATTCATTAGAAGAACAAGCAGCAAGACCAAAAAGAGCTAGTCCGCAAGCAGCATAATACATCCATTTCTTTTTCATGATGGATACCTCCGTTGTGTTATTTAAGTTTATTTTAAAATAATGTAAGCGTTTTTAAAACCGATAATTCTATTCTATTAGAGTAAAATTCTCTACAAAAACGGAAGTAATCTTTTTGATTTTATAGTAGGGTTTGACAGTTAATCATTGGAAAGTCAAATTTTATTTTTTAGATTGAATATCTGTGAAAATATCATTGTACTTTTTAAGAATAGCGGATTTGTTCTTGATGACATAATCTGAATCTTCAGTGGCAACATTGATTTCTGCCATAGCCTTCATATTTTTATTGGTTTTAGCATTTTTACGAATGGGTCTGATTGTAGTTTCAGTTCCTAGTTTATCTTGGATTTCTTGAGAAAGGAGGAAATCGATAAATTTCTTAGCGTTTTCCATGTGTTTGGCATTTTTGACGATAGCAGCGTTACCAGGTAAAAAGACGGTTCCTTCTTTTGGATAAATAACCTTTACATCAACCCCATCATTTAAGAGTTTTAAGGCAGGATCTTCATAGGTGAGTCCTACAGCCATTTCCCCATCGGCGACAGCTTTGTAAACATTCGAAGAGCTAGATGCAATCTTTCCATCTACTAGGGTAAATAGATTTTTCACATAGTTCCAAGCTTGTTCATTTTCGTATCCACCTTGATCTACAAGCATGTTTGTTAATTGTGCAAAGGCGCTAGAAGCATTACTTGGATCAGCAGTAGCAATTTTTCCTTTTAATTTAGGATTGAGTAGATCATTGTAGCCTTCAATTTTTATATCTTTTGTAAGAGCTGAATTGGCAATGATGACACTGACATCAAGTGTATAGGGAGTGTAGAATCCTGTTTTATTTTGATATTCAGGGATTATCTGGTCGTTCTCTTGGGAAATATAAGGTTCAAAAAGTTTTTCGTTAGAAGAGAAGAGGGCGTAGGAGCCTCCGAAAATGACATCAGCTACTGGGGATTCTTTTTCGGCCTCAGCTTTTTTGAACAATTCACCCGTGCTGGCTTGTACTAAATCAACCTTAATACCATATTTTTCTTCGAAGGCTGGGACTGTTTCTTCGATAAGGTCTTCAGGGTTAGGCGAGTAGACAACCAAAGTGCTATCTGAATCTTTTTCAGCGCTAGTTTCCGCTTCTATAGGTGAAGAACATCCTGATAAAGAAAGGAATATCCAGCCACAAGAGAGAAAGAATAGTATTTTTTTCATAAGTATCTCCTTTTTTTACGAACATTTTCTCTACCTAGATTGTTAATGTCTTTAAATTGTAGAGTTTTACAGGATATAATAAAAACCTTAAAGAAATCTAAAACGGGAAATAGAAAATGGGTATCTCGAGCAAGGATGGGTACACTGTAACTGGGATTTCGATGGTAATCCTCTTCAAAACACGTCGCTTTATCTGCAATCTCAAAGCTATGATTTGAGTAGTTAGCACTTTGATTTTCATTGAGTAAAAGTACAAAATAAAAAGATTGCTAGAGTTGAGCAATCCTTTTACATCAATGGTTTTTATCCATGAGTTTTAATTCTTTTGGGGAAATATGGAGATACTTTTTAAATACTTTGGCAAAATATTTATAGTCTGAAAATCCAACTTGTTCAGAGATATCGCTTAAGGGAGAATTAGGGGATTCAGCCATTTTATCTATAGCTTGCTTGAGGCGGTAGCGTAAGATATATTCATTTAGCGTCATTGGGAAGTCTTCTTTGATAACCTTATATAGATAACTTTCGCTATACCCTAGATTCTCTGCAATGGTAGAAATGGTAAAGTGCATGCAGTAGTGTTGATGAACAAATTCAAGAATTTGCTGAATAATTTGGTTTTGTGTATCGACTTGTTGGATAGAGGTGAGTAAAGTTTGATATTCTTCTAAAAAAGGAGTTTCTTGATAAGTGCTAACTCGTAATCGCAAAACAATTTTTTGAAGACATTCTGTCAATTCCTTGGTATCAATTGGTTTGGATAGAAAATCAACTGCCCCATATTGCATGGCTTTTTTGGCATTTTGAAAATCGTTATAACCTGATAAGATAACTTTTTCATAGGAGAGAGTACGAGTGGCTTCAAACATCATAAAAGCATCCATAATTGGCATTGTGATGTCTGTTAAGACAATATGAGGTTCTTTTTCTTGGATGAGTTTCATCCCATCTTGACCGTGACTGGCAGTTCCTACGACTTGGATACCTAAGGCAGAGTAGTCTACGGCAATCTCTAGCCATTTTCGGATGAGGTGTTCGTCTTCTACGATAATGAGCTTAAACATGAGTTAGTCCTTTCGTTACAAATTTGACCCAAGTTTCTCCTTGGCGATTGACTCCTAGATCTAGCTGGACATCAGAAAAGAAATTGCTCAATCGTTTGTAGCTGTTCACGATGCCATGCTGGGTATGAGGGCTTTCTAAAGAGTCTAAAATAGCGAGTCGCTCTTGTTTTGTGAGTCCTCCGGCATTATCCTTGACCAAAAAAGTCAGAGAATCTGCTTCCAAGGTAATGTGGATATCAATATGAAGATCAATACGGTATTGCATCCCATATTTTATAGCATTTTCTACTAGAGGAAGCAAGAAAAGCTTAGGGATAGGCTGATTGTCGACAGTTTCTGGACAGACAATATCATAAGAAAAGTGCTCAAAGCGAATCTTATGAATAATCAGGTAATCCTCTATAATCTTTAAATCTTGGCAAATGGTTGTTTCTTTTTCTAAATCGGTGATACTGTAGCGAAGAATGCGCGTGAGGTTTTGGATTAGGTCTTGTGTGAGAGCGGCATCCATTAAAGAAGTGATTTTAATCGTCTCAAGTGTATTGTAGAGAAAATGAGGATTGAACTGAGCTTCCAGCATTTTTCTTTCAAAAATCCACTTTTCTTTTTCTATGGTTAGCATTTTTTGATGAAGTTGATCTAATTTGTACAACATATTGTTGATTTTTTCTGCCATAAACTCAAACTCATCACCTGTTTGTAGAGAAAGCCTTTTTTCTGCTTGTTTAGGAATTTCTTGAAGTTGGTAAACCAAACTTTCAATAGGAACAGCATTGTGTGTGGCAATCTTATGAGCAATTCGTCTTGCTTGCCAGAAGTAGAGGAAGAATATACACAAGGTGAGAATGGAGGCTAGACCAAGTAAGCTAGGAATGGGAAAGAAGGATTGAAAAGTATAGATTGAAAAAATAGCACCGACTTTTTCTTTTTGAACAATAAGCGGTTCATTCGCATACCAGTGGGTGCGAGAGTGTAGGAGTTTTTCATCCAATTTTTCAAGAGTGGAGCGAGTAAATTGATTTGTGTTGTTGGAAAACATATTTCCAAAGCCATCGGTAATGATGTATTTGGAATTGATCATTGGGAAACTTGAGATGAAATCATTCTCATTTACGAATGCAATAGTATAGGCCTTAACTCGTTGGTTTTGAAGTAGTGGTTTGATAAAGAGTGTGTAATGTTGCTTATCTGAAGAAAGTGCAATTTTTTCTGTCACTTTTTCTTGAGAAGGATTTTGAATGAGCAGTTTTAGATAGTAGGGAGATAAAATACTTTCTTGATGATTTCGATTGGTACTGAATAGTAATTCACCTGTATCGCTTAGGATAATGAGGTCAGAACTAAGCTTCAGTCTAGCTTTTGACTCGTAAAATAAGCTAAATACTTCTCGCTCTGTGTGTTTGCCATCCAAAAATCCTGGAATCATTTTATGGTTCATAGTAGTCAGGAGCTCATTATTTGCTTCTTTCATTTCTTGAACCTGTTTTACAATCTGTCTCGTGTCTTTGGATAGTTGTTGCTTTTGTAAAACATAGGAAAAACCAAAAAGTAAAATGAGTAGTAAAAGAGAGGTCACAAAGGCTGCGATAGAGCTTCTATGGAGAATTTCTTTTTGGAGAGATTTTTTAAAGGAATGAGACATCCGCTACCTCCTTGGAAGGGTTTTCTGTTATAAGTATAGCAGTTTAAAAATTCTAGAGCAAGGTAAAATAGAAAAGGTTTGGCTAAAATTTTTTAGCTAAACCTTTTGAAAAGTTAAGTATGTATTATAGATGCTTGTTATCTGCAAATAGCTAGAGCATTTCAAGGAAATGAACTAGAAATAACAATTAATATGATGGTTCAGAAATACCTTTTGATAATCAATAAGATCTTCGGGATGAAGTGCGTTGACTCCATCCATTTCATATTTCCGATTTAATAAACGATATTTGTTTTCACCAAATTGATGAAAAGGGAGTAGTTGAACTTGGTCGATATTTAATGAGTTAAATAGAGTAGCGAATTCTTCTGCATCCTCTAAACTATTATTAAAATCAGGAATAACTGGGATTCTTAAAACGATAGTTTTATGTTGAGAAAAAGCATAATGAATGTTTTTAATAATCATTTGATTAAAAACCCCAGTCACTTTTTTATGTTTTATAGAATTATAATGTTTTAGGTCTGTGTAGATAAAATCCACATATTGGATTAAATCAACAAATTTTTCATGATCAACAAAGGCAGTAGTTTCAATGGCAGTGTGTATGTGATGTTCTTTAGCTGACTTTAAGATGGCTTTAGCAAATTCAAACTGAGCAAATATTTCACCCCCTGATAAAGTTAAACCTCCACCGGATTCTTCGTAAAATTCTTTGTCTTTTAATACCTCTGTAATAATTTCTTCAACAGTCTTTTCTTCACCGACTAAGGTGAATTTTTCTCGTTGAGCATCTTTCATTTTTTCAGGTTTCATTCTTTGAGATTCAGGATTAGAACACCATGGACAGCGCAGAGGACATCCTTTTAAAAAAACAGTTGTACGAATACCCGGACCGTCATGAATTGAAAAGTGTTGAATATTAAAAATAATTCCTTTAGATATTTCCATAAGAGTTCCTCCTCTTTATAATTCTATCCTATCACAAAAACGAAAGAAAAACAATTACGAACGAAAGTTTAATTTGTTGTTTTTTGCTTTTTATTTTGGTAGAATAAAACGGAGGTGTAAAATGAAAAGATTGGAACAAATTATTAAATTAGTATCAGAATATGAAAAGATCGACGTTAATACATTATCGGAAAAATTAAATGTATCAAAAGTAACGATTAGAAAAGATTTAGATAAATTAGAGTCAAAAGGCTTATTACACAGAGAGCATGGATATGCTGTATTACATAGTGGAGATGACTTAAATGTACGCTTGTCAATTAATTATGAAATCAAGAGAAAAATTGTTCAAGAAGCAGTAAAATTAGTATCAGATAATGAAACAATAATGATAGAATCTGGTTCAACCTGTGCTTTACTTGCTGAGGAAATTTGCAAGCAAAAAAGAAATGTTACGATTGTAACAAATTCATTTTTTATAGCAAATTTTGTGAGAGCTTATGATTCATGTCGTATTATTGTTCTTGGTGGAGAGTTTCAGAAAGATTCACAGGTTACCGTAGGACCTTTATTAAAAGAAATGATACAGACTTTTCATGTGCGTCAAGCTTTTGTTGGGACAGATGGCTACGATAAAGAGATGGGCTTTACAGGAAAAGATTTAATGCGCAGTGAGGTAGTTCAATATATTTCAGCAGCGTCGGATAAAGTCATTGTGCTAACTGACTCAAGTAAATTTGATAAAAGGGGTACAGTAAGAAGATTTGCTTTAAGTCAAGTCTATGAAGTAATAACAGACGAAAAACTTTCTAAACAAAATATAGCTACATTAGAAAATGCTGGGATAATGGTTAAGGTAGTTTCGTAAGAGGTTAAGTGTATGAATCAAGATAGGAATAAACTGCTCTCTAAAATTGCTTATCTGTATTATATTGAAAACTTAAATCAGTCACAAATAGCAGCAAAATTAGGAATTTATAGAACCTCTATTAGTAGAATGTTAACAGAAGCAAGGAATGCAGGAATTGTTAAAATTGAAATAGAGAATTTTGATACCAATATGTTTAAGTTGGAAAATTATGTAAAAGAAAAGTATGGTCTGGAAAGTTTAGAAATTATTCCAAACGAATTTGATGATAATCCAACAATTTTATCTGAAAGAATTTCTCAAGTTGCAGCAGGTGTCCTTAGGAATTTAATTGATGATAATATGAAAATTGGCTTTTCTTGGGGGAAAAGTTTAAGTAATTTAGTAGATTTAATTCACAGCAAAAGTGTCCGAAATGTTCACTTCTATCCTCTAGCAGGTGGTCCTAGTCACATACACGCTAAATACCATGTGAATACACTGATTTATGAAATGTCTAGAAAATTTCATGGAGAGTGTACATTTATGAATGCAACAATTGTGCAAGAAAATAAATTGTTAGCAGATGGTATTTTGCAATCAAGATATTTTGAAGATTTGAAAAATAGTTGGAAAGATTTAGATATAGCTGTGGTTGGGATTGGTGATTTTAGTAATAAAGGAAAACATCAATGGTTAGACATGCTTACAGAGGATGACTTTAAAGAATTGACAAAAGTTAAAACTGTAGGGGAAATTTGTTGTCGATTCTTTGATTCAAAAGGTAAAGAAGTTTATGAGAACTTACAGGAAAGAACGATAGCAATCTCTTTGGAAGATTTAAAAAATATTCCTCAAAGTTTAGCTGTTGCTTACGGTGATACGAAAGTATCTGCGATTCTTTCTGTCTTGCGTGCTAATTTAGTAAATCATTTGATTACAGATAAAAATACAATTTTAAAAGTTTTGGAAGAAGATGGTGATTTTTCTTTTCGAAATATTTTATGTGAGTGAAAATGATAGACTGATTCAGTTTATCGTTTTTTATTTTTAATCATTTGCACATTTGTGCTTAAATAAATAAAAATAGTTTATCTGTTGTTTTTAGATTGACAAGTTTATTATGTAGTTGTATTCTATAGTTACAAAAGAAAATTTTAAAATTTCAAATGAAAAAAGCTTTTTACATAGTGAAATGAGGAGGAATTTATGGAAATGATTGTTCCAGATCAAATTATCATGGGTTTAATTTTATATGCTGGCGATGCGAAACAACATATTTATAAAGCGTTAGATTATATAAAAAACGGTACATGTGAACGATGTGAAGAAGAAATCCAGTTAGCTGATGCAGCCTTATTAGAAGCCCATAATCTACAAACAAAATTCTTGGCACAGGAAGCGTCTGGTACAAAGACAGAAATAACAGCTCTCTTTGTTCATTCACAAGATCATCTCATGACTAGTATGACGGAGATTAATTTAATCAAAGAAATTATTAGTTTGAGAAAAGAACTTCATAAAAAATAATACTAGAGTATTAACATAGAGGAGGAAAATATAATGGTGAAGATTGGTTTGTTTTGTGCAGCAGGCTTTTCTACTGGTATGCTTGTAAATAATATGAAAATTGCAGCGCAATCTAGTGGAGTTGAAGCAGAAATAGAGGCGTTTTCTCAGTCTAAATTAGCGGATTATGCCCCAAATATAGATGTCGCACTATTGGGGCCGCAAGTTGCTTATACATTAGATAAGTCAAAAGAAATTTGTGATAAGTGTGATGTTCCGATAGCTGTTATTCCCATGATGGACTATGGTATGTTAGATGGGAAAAAAGTATTAGATTTGGCCCTATCCTTGATTAATGGGTAAGAAAAGGAGTTTTATTATGGCAAAGATGGATGTTCAGAAAATCATTGCACCAATGATGAAATTTGTGAATATGCGTGGTATTATAGCTCTAAAAGATGGTATGTTGGCTATTTTACCATTAACAGTAGTTGGGAGTTTGTTCTTAATTATGGGGCAATTACCCTTTGAAGGATTGAATCAAAGTATTGCTAGTGTATTTGGGGCAGACTGGACAGAGCCTTTTATGCAAGTCTATTCAGGAACTTTTGCGATTATGGGTCTAATTTCTTGTTTTTCAATTGCCTATTCTTATGCTAAGAATAGCGGAGTAGAGGCTTTGCCAGCTGGGGTTCTATCTGTATCTGCATTCTTTATTTTGCTAAGATCATCTTATATCCCTAAACAAGGTGAGGCAATTGGGGATGCTATTAGTAAAGTTTGGTTTGGAGGTCAAGGAATTATCGGTGCTATCATTATAGGTTTGGTAGTAGGAAGTATTTATACCTTCTTTATAAAGAGAAAAATTGTTATTAAGATGCCAGAACAAGTTCCACAAGCTATTGCGAAACAGTTTGAAGCAATGATTCCAGCATTTGTAATTTTCTTACTTTCTATGATTGTATATATTTTAGCGAGCTCATTGACTAATGGCGGAACATTCATAGAAATGATTTATTCTGCTATTCAAGTTCCATTGCAAGGTTTAACTGGATCTTTGTATGGTGCAATTGGAATTGCATTCTTTATATCATTTTTGTGGTGGTTTGGTGTTCATGGACAATCGGTAGTAAATGGAGTAGTGACAGCTCTGCTTTTATCTAATCTTGATGCTAATAAAGCTATGTTAGCCTCTGGGAATCTATCATTAGAAAATGGTGCACATATTGTTACTCAACAATTTTTAGATTCATTTTTAATTCTATCTGGTTCAGGGATTACGTTTGGACTTGTAGTTGCGATGCTTTTTGCATCAAAATCTAAACAGTACCAAGCGTTAGGGAAAGTAGCAGCTTTTCCAGCAATATTTAACGTAAATGAGCCAGTTGTATTTGGATTTCCGATTGTCATGAATCCAGTTATGTTTGTACCTTTCATTCTTGTTCCTGTACTTGCAGCTGTTATAGTATATGGAGCTATTGCAACAGGTTTCATGCAGCCATTTTCAGGAGTTACATTACCTTGGAGCACCCCGGCTATTATATCAGGATTTATGGTTGGTGGATGGCAAGGAGTTATTACTCAGCTGGTGATATTAGCGATGTCTACATTAGTTTATTTCCCATTCTTTAAAGTACAGGATCGTTTAGCTTATCAGAATGAAGCATGATAATTCTAAAAAACATTTGTGTATTATCATTAAACACACACATTTGTGCTAAAAATTAGAGAGTTAAAGTTTTTCTAGTTAAAAGCTTGAAATTTTCTAAAAAACCAGGTATTATATTTTCGAAAGAAACAAAAATATTTTCGAAAGAAAGGTGTTTATTATGGTAAATAAAGAAGTAGCAAGAACGACAATCAAGACAGAATATTTTGGTAGCCTTACTGAAAGGATGAACAAATATCGAGAAGATGTTTTAAATAAAAAACCTTATATTGATGCTGAGAGAGCGGTTCTAGCAACACGCGCTTATGATCGATATAAGGAACAACCTAATGTCCTAAAACGCGCCTATATGCTCAAAGAAATTTTGGAAAATATGACTATCTATATCGAAGAAGAATCTATGATTGCGGGAAATCAAGCTTCTTCCAATAAAGATGCTCCTATTTTTCCAGAATATACGCTAGAATTTGTTCTCAATGAGTTGGATCTTTTTGAAAAGCGTGATGGAGATGTTTTCTATATTACTGAAGAAACAAAAGAACAACTTAGAAGTATTGCTCCGTTTTGGGAAAATAATAATTTACGTGCTAGAGCTGGTGCCTTGTTACCTGAAGAAGTGTCTGTTTATATGGAAACAGGATTCTTCGGTATGGAAGGTAAGATGAATTCTGGAGATGCTCATTTAGCAGTTAACTATCAGAAACTGTTGCAATTTGGTTTAAGAGGTTTTGAAGAGCGGGCTCGTAAAGCGAAAGCAGCGCTAGATTTAACAGATCCAGCAAGTATTGATAAATATCATTTTTACGACTCTATCTTTATCGTAATCGATGCTATTAAAGTATATGCAAATCGCTTTGTTGATCTTGCTAAAAGTTTAGCCGAAAATGCAAATCCTAAACGTAAGAAAGAATTACTTGAGATTGCAGATATTTGCTCTCGAGTCCCATATGAACCGGCAACTACTTTTGCAGAAGCTATTCAATCAGTTTGGTTTATTCAATGTATTTTACAAATTGAATCTAATGGCCACTCTCTTTCATATGGTCGTTTTGATCAATATATGTATCCATATATGAAGGCTGATTTAGAAAGTGGTAAAGAAACAGAAGATAGCATTGTTGAACGTCTGACAAATCTTTGGATTAAGACAATTACAATTAATAAGGTTCGCAGTCAAGCACATACATTTTCTTCAGCAGGAAGTCCTTTATATCAAAATGTTACAATTGGTGGACAGACTCGAGATAAGAAGGATGCTGTTAACCCATTATCTTATTTGGTATTAAAATCAGTTGCACAAACTCATCTACCGCAACCTAATCTAACTGTACGTTACCATTCAGGTTTAGATGCTCGTTTCATGAATGAGTGTATTGAAGTGATGAAACTTGGTTTTGGTATGCCTGCATTTAATAATGATGAGATTATTATTCCTTCTTTTATTGCAAAAGGAGTATTGGAAGATGATGCTTATGATTACAGTGCTATTGGATGTGTTGAAACGGCAGTTCCAGGGAAATGGGGCTATCGTTGCACAGGTATGAGTTATATGAACTTCCCTAAGGTTCTACTTATCACGATGAATGATGGAATTGATCCGGCTTCGGGTAAACGGTTTGCACCAAGCTTTGGTCATTTTAAGGATATGAAGAACTTTTCTGAATTAGAAAATGCTTGGGATAAAACACTAAGATATTTGACACGAATGAGTGTTATTGTTGAAAATTCTATTGATTTATCATTGGAACGAGAAGTTCCTGATATTCTATGTTCAGCATTGACTGATGATTGTATTGGTCGTGGAAAACACCTTAAAGAAGGTGGAGCAGTATATGATTATATATCAGGTTTGCAAGTTGGAATTGCAAATTTGTCGGATTCATTAGCTGCAATTAAAAAATTGGTATTTGAGGAAGAACGTATAAGCCCAAGTCAGCTTTGGCATGCACTGGAAACAGATTATGCCGGAGAAGAAGGTAAGGTCATTCAAGAAATGTTGATTCATGATGCACCTAAGTACGGTAATGATGATGATTAT
The DNA here is from genome assembly GCF_041432315.1 of Streptococcus sp. 27098_8_76. Taxonomy (GTDB): domain Bacteria; phylum Bacillota; class Bacilli; order Lactobacillales; family Streptococcaceae; genus Streptococcus. The sequence goes on from NZ_JAPVZI010000005.1 coordinate 124,002, forward strand.
GCTGACAAATTGGTTACTGCTGCTTATGACATTTATGTTGATGAAATTGCTAAATATCCTAATACACGTTATGGAAGAGGTCCTATCGGAGGAATTCGTTATTCAGGAACCTCTTCTATCTCAGCCAACGTAGGGCAGGGACGTGGAACATTAGCAACTCCAGATGGACGCAACGCGGGTACACCGTTAGCAGAGGGTTGTTCACCATCACATAATATGGATCAACACGGCCCTACATCTGTTTTAAAATCTGTTTCAAAATTACCAACAGATGAAATCGTAGGTGGGGTTCTCTTAAATCAGAAAGTAAATCCTCAAACGTTAGCCAAAGAAGAAGATAAATTAAAACTAATTGCTTTGTTACGAACATTCTTTAATCGTTTACATGGGTACCATATTCAATACAATGTTGTTTCCAGAGAGACGTTGATTGACGCTCAGAAACATCCTGAAAAACACAGAGACTTAATTGTTCGTGTTGCAGGATACTCTGCATTCTTCAATGTTCTTTCTAAGGCAACCCAAGATGATATTATAGGACGTACTGAGCATACATTGTAAAATAAAGAGGTTCTTTTTATGGAATTTATGCTTGACACATTAAATTTAGATGAGATTAAAAAATGGTCTGAAATTTTACCGCTAGCTGGGATAACTTCAAATCCCACTATTGCAAAAAGAGAGGGTTCTATTAATTTTTTTGAACGAATCAAAGATGTAAGAGAATTGATTGGCTCTGCACCCTCTATTCATGTTCAGGTGATTTCTCAAGATTTTGAAGGCATCTTAAAGGATGCTCATGAAATTCGTAGACAAGCAGGAGATGATGTATTTATCAAAGTACCTGTTACTCCGGCTGGATTACGTGCAATAAAGGTGCTAAAAAAAGAGGGCTACCATATCACTGCAACAGCTATTTATACAGTTATTCAGGGATTATTAGCTATCGAAGCAGGAGCCGATTACCTAGCTCCATATTATAATAGAATGGAAAATCTGAACATTGATTCAAATTCTGTCATTCGTCAATTAGCTCTTGCTATTGATAGACAGAACTCTCCTAGTAAGATTTTAGCTGCATCCTTTAAAAATGTAGCACAAGTAAATAATGCTTTAGCTGCAGGTGCGCATGCTGTTACAGCAGGAGCAGATGTTTTTGAATCAGCTTTCGCCATGCCATCTATCCAAAAGGCGGTTGATGATTTTTCTGACGATTGGTTTGTTATTCAAAATAGTCGTTCCGTTTAGATAGAGAGGGAATACATATGAGAATTTTTGCTAGCCCTTCTAGATATATTCAAGGGGAAAATGCCTTGTTTGAAAATGCCAAATCAATATTGGATTTGGGAAATCGTCCTATTCTATTATGCGATCAGTTGGTTTATGATATTGTTGGAAAACGATTTGAAGATTACTTGCATAGGTATGGTTTCCATATTGTTCTGGCCCTATTTAATGGTGAAGCTTCTGACAATGAAATTAATCGAGTTGTTGCCTTAGCTGAGAAAGAAAACTGTGATAGTATTATCGGTCTTGGTGGTGGAAAGACGATTGATAGCGCAAAAGCTATTGCAGATTTTATTGAAAAGCCTGTTATTATTGCTCCAACAATTGCATCGACAGACGCACCTGTATCTGCTTTATCTGTTATTTATACAGATGAAGGTGCATTTGATCATTATCTATTTTATTCTAAAAATCCAGATTTAGTTTTGGTTGATACAAAAGTTATTTCACAAGCTCCTAAGCGTTTATTAGCGTCTGGTATTGCAGATGGTTTAGCAACTTGGGTTGAGGCGCGTGCAGTTATGCAGGCAAATGGAAAAACTATGTTAGGACAAGAACAAACGTTGGCTGGAGTTGCAATTGCGAAAAAATGTGAAGAAACGCTGTTCGCAGATGGTTTACAGGCCATGGCGGCTTGTGAAGCTAAAGTTGTGACACCAGCATTAGAAAATATTGTTGAAGCTAATACTCTATTGAGTGGTCTAGGTTTTGAAAGTGGAGGATTGGCTGCGGCGCATGCAATTCATAATGGTTTTACTGCATTGACAGGTGACATACATCATTTAACACATGGTGAAAAAGTAGCTTATGGAACTTTGGTACAACTATTATTGGAAAATAGACCTAAAGAAGAACTTGATAAGTATATTGAGTTTTACAAAAAAATTGGTATGCCAACAACTTTAAAAGAAATGCATTTAGATCAAGTTGGATATGATGATTTAATAAAAGTTGGTAAACAAGCAACTATGGAGGGTGAGACAATCCATCAGATGCCGTTTAAGATTTCGCCTTCAGATGTTGCTCAAGCTATCATCGCTGTAGACGCTTATGTAAATTCAAAATAAACAATAAGGACTACTGTTTTCCAAATGGTAGTCTTTTATTGATCCTCGTATTGTATCCGAAGCTCTTTATAAATCAGAAAGCAATACAGGTTGTTCAGCTATTTATTGTAAATACATTAATTAGTATTCCAGTCTTATCTTCGGTCTAAAATTAGTATTTTGTATTATAAGAGATAAGCTTCTTGTTGTGCTCTTTGATTTCCCGCATAACAATAAGATAAAAAAGTGGGTGATAGAGCAATCCATAGTCATCAAAATTAATGAGATACAGTATACAGTTTTTTCTTTTAACACATTTCAAATTCCCCCAAAAATGGTATAATAGTAACATCACAAAATTGGAGAGAGACCATGAGTTTTTACAATCATAAAGAAATTGAGCCTAAGTGGCAGGGCTACTGGGCAGAACATCATACATTTAAGACAGGAACAGATGCATCAAAACCGAAGTTTTATGCTCTTGATATGTTCCCTTATCCGTCTGGAGCGGGTCTGCACGTAGGACACCCAGAAGGTTATACAGCGACAGATATCCTCAGCCGTTACAAACGTGCGCAAGGCTATAATGTCCTTCACCCAATGGGTTGGGATGCTTTTGGTTTGCCTGCAGAGCAATACGCTATGGATACTGGTAATGACCCAGCAGAATTTACATCTGAGAACATTGCCAACTTCAAACGCCAAATCAATGCGCTTGGATTTTCTTATGACTGGGATCGTGAAGTCAATACAACAGATCCAAACTACTACAAGTGGACCCAATGGATTTTCACTAAGCTTTACGAAAAAGGCTTGGCATATGAAGCTGAAGTGCCAGTAAACTGGGTTGAGGAATTGGGAACTGCCATTGCTAACGAAGAGGTTCTTCCTGACGGAACTTCTGAGCGTGGAGGCTATCCAGTTGTCCGCAAGCCAATGCGCCAATGGATGCTCAAAATCACGGCTTACGCAGAGCGCTTGCTTAATGACTTAGATGAACTTGATTGGCCAGAGTCTATCAAGGACATGCAACGCAACTGGATCGGGAAATCAACTGGTGCTAATGTAACTTTTAAAGTTAAGGGAACAGATAAGGAATTCACAGTCTTTACAACTCGTCCTGATACTCTTTTCGGTGCGACTTTCACAGTTCTGGCTCCTGAACATGAATTAGTAGACGCCATCATAAGTCCAGAGCAAGCAGAAGCAGTAGCAGACTACAAACACCAAGCTAGCCTCAAGTCTGACTTGGCTCGTACAGACCTTGCCAAAGAAAAAACAGGTGTCTGGACAGGTGCTTATGCAATCAACCCTATCAATGGCAAGGAAATTCCAATCTGGATTGCGGATTACGTTCTTGCTAGTTACGGCACAGGTGCCGTTATGGCTGTTCCTGCCCACGACCAACGTGACTGGGAATTTGCCAAACAGTTTGGACTTCCAATCGTAGAAGTACTGGAAGGTGGAAACGTAGCAGAAGCTGCCTACACAGAAGATGGTCTTCACGTCAATTCAGACTTTCTAGATGGACTCAACAAAGAAGACGCTATTGCCAAGATTGTGGCTTGGTTGGAAGAAAAAGGCTGTGGACAAGAGAAGGTTACCTACCGTCTCCGCGACTGGCTCTTTAGCCGTCAACGTTATTGGGGTGAGCCGATTCCAATCATTCATTGGGAAGACGGAACTTCAACAGCTGTTCCTGAAAGTGAATTGCCGCTTGTCTTGCCTGTAACCAAGGATATCCGTCCTTCAGGTACTGGTGAAAGTCCACTAGCTAACTTGACAGATTGGCTTGAAGTGACTCGTGAAGATGGTGTCAAGGGTCGTCGTGAAACTAACACCATGCCACAATGGGCAGGTTCAAGCTGGTACTACCTCCGCTATATTGACCCGCATAATACTGAGAAATTGGCTGATGAGGACCTTCTCAAACAATGGTTGCCAGTAGATATCTACGTTGGTGGTGCAGAGCATGCCGTTCTTCACTTGCTTTACGCTCGTTTCTGGCACAAATTCCTCTATGACCTCGGTGTTGTTCCAACTAAGGAACCATTCCAAAAACTCTTTAACCAAGGAATGATTTTGGGAACAAGTTACCGTGACCACCGTGGCGCTCTTGTGGCAACCGATAAGGTTGAAAAACGTGACGGTTCCTTCTTCCATGTGGAAACAGGGGAAGAGTTAGAGCAAGCGCCAGCCAAGATGTCTAAATCGCTCAAGAACGTTGTTAACCCAGACGACGTAGTGGAGCAATACGGTGCCGACACCCTTCGTGTTTATGAAATGTTCATGGGTCCACTTGATGCTTCAATCGCTTGGTCAGAAGAAGGTCTGGAAGGAAGCCGTAAGTTCCTTGACCGTGTTTACCGTTTGATTACAAGTAAAGAAATCCTTGCGGAAAACAATGGCTCTCTCGACAAGGTTTACAATGAAACGGTCAAAGCTGTCACAGAACAAATTGAGTCCCTCAAATTCAACACAGCCATTGCCCAACTTATGGTCTTTGTCAACGCTGCTAACAAGGAAGACAAGCTCTATGTAGACTACGCCAAAGGATTTATCCAATTGATTGCTCCATTTGCACCTCACTTGGCAGAAGAACTCTGGCAAACAGTTGTGGCAACAGGTGAGTCAATCTCTTACGTGGTTTGGCCAACATGGGACGAAAGTAAATTGGTTGAAGACGAAATCGAAATCGTCGTCCAAATCAAAGGAAAAGTCCGTGCTAAATTGATGGTAGCCAAAGACCTTTCTCGCGAAGAATTGCAAGAAATTGCTCTCGCTGATGAAAAAGTCAAGGCAGAAATTGACGGTAAGGACATCGTGAAAGTGATTGCGGTACCGAATAAATTAGTTAATATTGTTGTGAAATAAGATAGGAATCCTTCAGAGTAGAATCTGGAGGATTTTTTATTTGACAGGAAGTTTCTATTTTGTTAATATGATTAACAAAGGAAAGAGAGATTATGGATAAAAAAGAATTTATTGCATTTAATAATCGTTTCAATAGATTTATTTTAGCGTTTGACCAGTTAAAAAAAAATCAACATAAAAGTGGTGTTGACAAATCCATTACTTTGAATGAGGTACATTTGATTGTTGTGATTGGGGAAAATCAGCCCTTAAATCTAGTAAAATTATCTGAATTATTAGAAGTTTCGAGAAGTGCAATAACTCAAAATGTTAGAAGATTGATTCAAAAAAATTTAGTTGTTTTTGATTTTGATCCGAATAATGGGAAAAATAAATATTTGAGATTATCTGAAAAAGGCATCGAAATTTTAAAAATCCATAAGGAGCAACAAGCACATATTGAAAAATCGGTCTTTTCAGTTTTAAACAACTATAGCGAGATGGAACTTCAAACAGTTGTGAAATTGATGGATGATATTGAAAAGGTGTGGGGAGAATTACCGTGGTAAAAGTCGCGGTAAATTTTAAATTCAGTTGTTAAGTGTATTAACAAAAAGGAGAAGGTATGACTGTAAACATTGAACTGATTTCACAAACTGACTTAGCAGATGAATCTTTTTATATTACTATCAATGGTTTAGAACCAAGGACAAGGTATTGTGTAGAAATGCACCTGTCTGATTATTACTGTATAAATGCTCCCTTACTTTTAGATCATGATGTTATGTGGAAATCAACTGCCATTTTTTTATCTGATCAGGACGGTATGATTGATACCTCTCAGACAGCATCTATTTCAGGATCTTATAAAGGCGTTTCAGAAATGGGCTTATTCTTTAATGCGAAACCGTTGAAGAATAGGAAAAGGAGATTACCTAGTTCTCTTGATAGAATTCCATTGCGAGATTGTTTTGGTGTTGAAATTAAAATCAAGATGGGGAAAGATGTGATCGCGGAGCAAAGTTTCGTAAGGCGTTATATGAATCTGGGAGTAAGATATCAAGATATCTATGATAAGCATTTTCAAGGTCGATTATTTTATGATGAAAAGTTAAGAAGGGCGCCAGCCGTGATTATTGTTAGCGGTAGTGAGGGAAGAATTGAAAAAGCTCAGAATATTGCCCAACTTTTATCATCAAGAGGCTATATTTGTCTTGCGATAGCTTATTTTGGTTTAGAGGGATTACCCCAAAATTTAGAACGAATTCCAATAGAATGTCTGGAGGAAGCGAAAGATTTTCTATATCATCATCCTCAAGTTGATAATACAAAAATAGGAATATATGGTCGCTCTAAAGGAGCAGAGCTTGTTCTGGCTGGACAAAGTATTTTGGATGATGTGCAATGTTTAGTACTCAATTCTCCCTCAAATGTAATATTGGAGGGAATAAAGGGAAAACTCAATTCTAATTCATCTTCTTGGACATATTTACAAAAGGAACTTCCTTATCAAAAATTTCAGTTAGGAGATTATTTGTTAAACAAGTTTTTTGGAAAACATATTCCTGAAGATAGTAGGGCTCAGATTGATGTGAGTAAAATTTTCTCTCCTTTATTATTACTAGGAAGTGATGTTGATGAAATATGGAATGCATCATCCGCGATAGATGATATTATTTCACACTATAAAGGGGAATCCATTTTGTTTAAAAAATACCATGAAACAGGGCATATGTTGACGGTTGCTTATCAACCGAATCATCGTTATCGAAAAGATTGGCGCCTATTAATGAAAGAAAGTGTAGACTCTTGGCTTGTTACGATAAATTTTTTTGATACACATCTGAAGAATTTGTAGATAGTGCTGAACCGTACTATAATAGTCCTAACTAAGATAAAAACACAGTTCTGGTTGGTAGTCCAGTCTACAAAAGCAAACACTAAAACAAGAGAAATTTGAATACAAACAGTAAAAAATAGAGAGAAGCATAAGGGGCATTACCTCACTCGTTCCCATATTTGATTATTCCTCCATAAAGTGGATGGATGATTTTTATAAGAGGAGTTTGCATTATTGAATAGAAAACCAAGTGTTTCCTAAAATTTTCATTGAGATATGTTATACTATATTCAATAAGTGAAACAAGGAGAATGCTATGCCAGTAAATGAATATGGTCAGATGATTGGTGAGTCAATGGAAGGTTATACACCCGGTGCACTGCCTTCTATTGATTTCTTAGAAGGGCGTTATGCTCGAATAGAAGCTCTTTCAGTGGAAAAGCATGCGGAGGATTTGCTAGCTGTTTATGGTCCGGATACTCCTCGGGAGATGTGGACCTACCTCTTTCAGGAAGCAGTGGCAGATAGGGAGGAGCTGGTTGCCCTTTTAAATCAGATGTTGGCTCGTAAGGATCGTTTTTACTATGCGATTGTAGACAAGGCAACTGGTAAGGCTTTGGGAACTTTTTCTCTCATGCGCATTGACCAGAATAACCGAGTAATAGAAGTGGGAGCTGTCACTTTTTCTCCAAAACTCAGGGGGACACGGATAGGGACAGAAGCTCAGTATCTCTTGGCTTGCTATGTCTTTGAGGAGCTTAACTATCGTCGCTATGAGTGGAAATGCGATGCTCTTAACCTGTCATCAAGACGAGCAGCGGAGCGTTTGGGATTTGTCTACGAAGGAACCTTCCGTCAGGCAGTGGTTTATAAGGGGCGTACAAGGGATACGGATTGGTTGTCTATGATTGATAAGGACTGGCCAAAAGTCAAATCTCGTTTGGAAACATGGTTGGCGCCTGAAAATTTTGATAAAAATGGACGGCAGTACAAGAGCTTGAGAGAATTCTAAGAGGTGATGACATGATAACTATTAGAAAGCAAGAAATTGTCAAGCTAGAGGATATTTTGCATCTCTATCAGGCAGTAGGTTGGACAAATTATACCCATCAACCTCAGATGCTGGAGAAGGCCTTGTCTCATTCATTAGTGATTTATCTGGCGCTTGATGGCGATGCTGTGGTGGGCTTGATTCGTTTGGTTGGAGATGGATTCTCATCAGTATTGGTTCAGGATTTAATCGTTTTACCTAGCTATCAGCGCCAAGGAATTGGTAGTGCCCTAATGAAAGAGGCTTTAGAGGATTACAAAGATACCTATCAAGTCCAGCTGGTAACAGAACAGACAGAAAGAATCTTGGGCTTCTATCGTTCTATGGGCTTTGAAATCTTATCCACCTATAATTGTATAGGGATGACTTGGACGAATCGAGAAAAATAACAAAACTTGTTTTTTCTTAAGCAAAGTTTAAGGCTGGTCTAGTATCATATAGTCATTAAATAAAGACCTCCTAACTTTATTTAATGAAATCCTAAAACTTTTTTTCATCATAATCTCCTAATGAAGTCACCCAATCAGGTGGCTTTTTTGTGAGGTGATGGTGATAGTGATTTTCTGCAAAATGGTAGAATCTGAGAAAAAGTTAAGCTAGTTTTAAGCTTTGTCTTGTATCATATAGTTATTAAATAAAGACCTCCTAACTTTATTTAATAAAATCCTAAACTTTTCTTTTTCATAATAATCTCCCTTAACTCCACCCAATCAGGTGGAGTTTTTTGGCTCTATTTCAGGCTTTTTGGGACTATTCTAAAAATAATTTTTCGATATTTTTCGGATTTTGGTCGGGGAATTGGCGGGGATCTTTTTAGCGAATATGACTAAGAAATAGGTTTGCTGTTACTTCAGCTACTTCAAACTCAATTTGATTGTAAGTGACTGTTAATTGAAGGACTGGAACTGCTGTAATAATGCTCTTGGTTGTCAAGGAGTGAGTCATCATATTGTTGTAAAGCGGTTAAAGCTTGAGAAGCTGAGGATGTAAAGTTTTGACAAATTTTGTGAACTGTGGGATAATGGAGAGGAATTAAGGATTAGTTCTATATCATGGACTAGAAAAGACCCCAAGCTAACTTCCACATTAAGCTTAGGGTCTTTTTTGACACTATCTATCTTTGTTTAGCCATTTATCGACTAAGCGAAGGATGACACCGACCACAATCGGTCCGATGATAGTTTTAAGGATTAGTTCCATCATGGGCTATCTCACCTCCTTTCGTAGGCGGTGTAGCAGTGCCGTATAATATTATACCACATAAATGTTAAACTCGGGAGGCACCCAATCAGGTGGAGTTTTTTGGCTCTATTTCAGGCTTTTCGGGAGTTTTCTAAACATCATTTTCCGATAACTTTCGCTTAATCTTGAACGTCTTGTCGTACAGCGGTTAAAGAGGATGTAAAGTTTTGACAAATTTTGTGAACTATGGGATAATAAAAGAGAATTAAGTATTGTGTCTATATCATAGGCTAGAAAAGACCCCAAGCTCACGTCCAAATAAGCTTGGGGTCTTTTTGACACTATTTGTCCTTGTTTAGCCATTTATCGACTAATCGAAGAATGACACCGACCACAATTGGTCCGATGATAGTTTTAAGTATTGTATCCATCATGGGCTAATTCACCTCCTTTCGCAGGCGGTGTAGCAGTGCCGTAAAATATTATATCACATAAGTGCTAAAGTCGGGAGTCGCCAATCCAGTGGCTTTTTTGTTTGTGGCTTGGATTTTTGATATAATAGAGCCATGAGTAGAATTTTAGATAATGAGATAATGGGGGATGAGGAGTTAGTAGAACGCACGCTCCGTCCTCAGTATTTACGTGAATATATTGGACAGGACAAGGTCAAGGACCAGCTCCAAATCTTTATTGAAGCTGCCAAAATGCGGGATGAAGCGCTGGATCATGTCCTCTTATTTGGACCTCCAGGATTGGGGAAGACGACCATGGCTTTTGTTATTGCCAACGAACTAGGTGTCAATCTCAAGCAGACGTCTGGGCCTGTCGTTGAAAAAGCCGGAGATCTAGTAGCGATTTTGAATGACTTAGAGCCTGGGGATGTCCTTTTTATTGACGAGATTCATCGCTTGCCTATGTCGGTGGAAGAGGTGCTTTATAGTGCCATGGAGGACTTTTATATCGATATCATGATTGGTGCTGGTGAAGGTAGTCGCAGTGTTCATTTGGAGTTGCCACCTTTCACTTTGATTGGTGCGACGACTCGGGCTGGTATGCTCTCCAATCCGCTACGGGCACGTTTTGGAATTACAGGTCATATGGAGTATTATGACCATGCTGATTTGACGGAAATTGTCGAGCGGACGGCAGATATTTTTGAGATGGAAATTACTCATGAGGCAGCATCTGAGTTGGCTCTACGTAGCCGTGGAACCCCCCGTATTGCCAATCGTCTCCTCAAACGCGTGCGAGATTTTGCCCAGATTATGGGGAATGGGGTTATCGATGATGTTATTACCGATAAGGCTTTGACCATGCTGGATGTTGACCATGAAGGTTTGGACTATGTGGACCAAAAAATCCTTCGGACCATGATTGAGATGTACGGTGGTGGCCCTGTTGGTCTAGGAACTCTTTCTGTTAACATAGCAGAAGAGCGTGAGACGGTTGAGGATATGTACGAACCTTACCTAATCCAGAAAGGTTTTATCATGCGGACACGGTCTGGACGAGTGGCGACTGCTAAGGCATATGAGCATTTGGGGTATGAGTACAATGAAAAATAATCAAGAAATTCTGGAAGCTTTCAGAGAAAATCTGGATATGATGGCTATTCTGACTATCATCCGAAACCTTGGTCTGAAAGATTCCTGGTTGGCAGCAGGTTCTGTCAGAAATTTCATCTGGAATCTCTTGTCAGACAAATCCCCTTTTGACTGTGAAACAGATGTAGATGTGATTTTCTTTGATCCAGATATTTCTTATGAGGAAACCCTGTCCCTAGAGAAAAAACTGCGAGAGGATTTTCCTCAGTACCAGTGGGAATTGAAAAATCAAGTCTACATGCACCAGCACAGTCCTCATACTGCTCCCTATATCAGTTCCCGTGATGCCATGAGTAAGTATCCAGAACGGTGTACGGCAGTTGGACTACGCTTGAATGAAGAATCAGATTTTGAACTCTATGCACCTTATAGTTTGGAGGATATTTTGAATTTTCAAGTTCGTCCAACTCCTCATTTTTTAGAGAATCAAGACCGAATGGAACTTTATCAAACACGTCTATCCAAGAAAAATTGGCAGGAGAAATGGAAAAATTTGATTTTTAAAAATACTTAAGGAAACTTTAAGCTAGGGAGTGTATACTAAGTTCATAAGTTAAGAAGACCTTAACTTAAACTCCTAAAACTTTTTCATAATAATCTCCCTATAAAAATAAAGTCGCCCAATCAGGCGGCTTATTTTTTTGAAAAATGGGCTTTGTGCCTGAGAATAATACTCAATGAAAATCAAAGTGCAAACTAGGAAGCTAGCCGCAGGTTGCTCAAAACACTGTTTTGAGGTTGTAGATAGAGCTGACATGGTTTGAAGAGATTTTCGAAGAGTATAAATAGCTTAGTGATAGAAGAAAATAGGGAAATATGGTATAATGAAACGATAGATTTTTGAATAGGAATAAGATCATGTTTGGATTTTTTAAGAAAGATAAGGCTGTGGAAGTAGAGGTTCCGACACAGGTTCCTGCTCATATCGGCATCATCATGGATGGCAATGGCCGTTGGGCTAAAAAACGTATGCAACCGCGGGTTTTCGGACACAAGGCGGGCATGGAAGCATTGCAAACTGTGACCAAGGCAGCCAACAAACTGGGTGTCAAGGTGATTACAGTTTATGCTTTTTCTACGGAAAATTGGACCCGTCCAGATCAGGAAGTCAAGTTTATCATGAACTTGCCAGTAGAGTTTTATGATAATTATGTCCCGGAATTGCATGCGAATAATGTGAAGATTCAAATGATTGGGGAAACGGACCGCCTGCCTAAGCAAACCTTTGAAGCTCTGACCAAGGCTGAAGAATTGACTAAGAACAACACCGGCTTGATACTTAATTTTGCCCTCAACTATGGTGGACGTGCTGAGATTACACAGGCTCTTAAGTTGATTTCCCAGGATGTGTTAGATGCCAAAATCAACCCAGGTGACATCACAGAGGAATTGATTGGCAACTATCTCTTTACCCAGCATTTGCCTAAGGACTTACGAGACCCAGACTTGATTATCCGTACTAGTGGAGAATTGCGTTTGAGCAATTTCCTTCCATGGCAGGGAGCCTACAGTGAGCTCTATTTTACAGACACCTTGTGGCCTGATTTTGACGAGGCAGCCTTGCAGGAAGCCATTCTTGCCTACAATCGTCGTCATCGCCGATTTGGAGGAGTTTAGGAGGAAATATGACACAGGATTTACAGAAAAGAACCTTGTTTGCAGGGGTTGCTCTGGCTATTTTCCTACCGATTTTAATGATTGGGGGACTCTTGCTTCAGATAGCAATTGGAATCATAGCCATGCTAGCCATGCATGAACTTTTGAAGATGAGAGGTCTAGAGACCATGACGATGGAGGGCCTCTTAACCCTCTTTGCAACCTTTGCCTTGACCATTCCCTTGGAGAATTACTTGACTTTTTTGCCAGTTGATGGGAATGTTGTTGCTTATAGTGTGTTGATTTCAATTATGTTAGGAACGACCGTTTTTAGCAAGTCCTATACGATTGAGGATGCTGTTTTCCCGCTTGCTATGAGTTTCTATGTAGGCTTTGGATTTAATGCTTTACTAGATGCTAGAATTGCAGGTTTAGATAAGGCACTATTAGCCTTGTGTATTGTTTGGGCGACAGACAGTGGTGCCTATCTTGTTGGGATGAACTATGGTAAACGAAAACTAGCTCCGACAGTTTCTCCAAATAAAACCTTTGAGGGTGCCTTGGGTGGTATTTTAGGTGCGATTTTAGTAACCATCATCTTTATGATGTTTGACAGTACAGTTGCTCTGCCGTATGGAATTTACAAGATGTCAGTCTTTGCTATTTTCTTTAGCATTGCTGGACAATTTGGTGATTTACTAGAAAGTTCGATCAAGCGTCACTTTGGTGTCAAGGATTCTGGGAAATTTATCCCTGGACATGGTGGTGTTTTGGATCGTTTCGACAGTATGTTGCTTGTATTTCCAATTATGCACTTATTTGGACTCTTTTAATCAAAAGACGGAGGAAATACTATGCTCGGAATTTTAACCTTTATTCTGGTTTTTGGGATTATTGTGGTGGTGCACGAGTTCGGACACTTCTACTTTGCCAAGAAATCAGGGATTCTAGTGCGTGAATTTGCCATTGGTATGGGTCCCAAAATCTTTGCTCACATTGGCAAGGATGGAACGGCCTATACCATTCGAATCTTGCCTCTGGGTGGCTATGTTCGCATGGCCGGTTGGGGTGATGATACAACTGAAATCAAGACAGGAACTCCTGTCAGTTTGACTCTTGCTGATGATGGTAAGGTTAAGCGCATCAATCTTTCAGGTAAAAAATTGGATCAAACAGCTCTTCCTATGCAGGTGACCCAGTTTGATTTTGAAGACAAGCTCTTTATCAAGGGCTTGGTTCTGGAAGAAGAAAAAACATTTGCAGTGGATCACGATGCAACGGTTGTGGAAGCAGATGGTACTGAGGTTCGGATTGCACCTTTAGATGTTCAATATCAAAATGCGACTATCTGGGGGAAACTGATTACTAATTTTGCAGGCCCTATGAACAACTTTATCTTAGGGGTTGTTGTTTTCTGGATTTTAATCTTCATGCAGGGTGGTGTCAGAGATGTCGATACCAACCAGTTCCATATTATGCCTCAAGGGGCTTTGGCTAAGGTAGGAGTACCAGAAACGGCACAAATTACCAAGATTGGCTCACATGAGATTAACAACTGGGAAAGCTTGATTCAGGCTGTGGAAACAGAAACCAAAGGTAAGACGGCCCCGACCTTGAATGTGACTATTTCTGAAAAGGGTAGTGACAAACAAGTTACGGTTACTCCAGAAGAAAATCAAGGTCGTTACCTTCTAGGTGTTCAACCGGGAATTAAGTCGGATTTTGTATCCATGTTTGTAGGTGGTTTTACAACTGCTGCTGACTCGGCCCTACGAATTCTATCAGCTCTGAAAAATCTGATTTTCCAACCGGATTTGAACAAGCTAGGTGGACCTGTTGCCATCTTTAAGGCAAGTAGTGATGCTGCTAAAAATGGAATTGAGAATGTCTTGTACTTCTTGGCAATGATTTCCATCAATATCGGGATTTTTAATCTTATTCCGATTCCAGCCCTGGATGGTGGTAAGATTGTGCTCAATATCCTGGAAGCCATCCGCCGCAAACCATTGAAACAAGAAATTGAAACCTATGTCACCTTGGCCGGAGTGGTCATCATGGTTGTCTTGATGATTGCTGTGACTTGGAATGACATTATGCGACTCTTTTTTAGATAATCGAGGAATATTATGAAACAAAGTAAAATGCCTATCCCAACGCTTCGCGAAATGCCAAGCGATGCTCAAGTTATCAGCCATGCTCTTATGTTGCGAGCTGGTTATGTTCGTCAAGTCTCAGCAGGTGTTTATTCTTATCTACCACTTGCTAACCGTGTTATTGAGAAAGCTAAAAATATCATGCGCCAAGAATTCGACAAGATTGGGGCTGTTGAGATGTTGGCTCCAGCTCTTCTTAGTGCCGATCTTTGGCGTGAATCTGGCCGTTATGAAACCTACGGTGAAGACCTTTATAAACTAAAAAATCGTGAAAAATCAGACTTTATCCTAGGTCCAACCCACGAAGAGACATTTACAGCTATTGTCCGTGATTCTGTTAAGTCTTACAAGCAATTGCCACTCAACCTTTACCAAATCCAACCTAAGTATCGTGATGAAAAACGCCCACGTAATGGACTTCTCCGTACACGTGAGTTTATCATGAAGGATGCATACAGTTTCCACGCTAACTATGATAGCTTGGACAGTGTTTACGATGAGTACAAGGCTGCTTATGAGCGTATTTTCACTCGTAGTGGTTTAGACTTCAAGGCTATCATTGGTGACGGTGGAGCTATGGGTGGTAAGGACAGCCAAGAATTTATGGCCATTACACCTGCTCGTACAGACCTTGACCGCTGGGTTGTCTTGGACAAGTCAGTTGCCTCATTTGACGAAATTCCTGCAGAAGTACAAGAAGAAATCAAGGCAGAATTGCTCAAATGGATGGTTTCTGGTGAAGATACCATTGCTTACTCAAGTGAGTCTAGCTATGCGGCTAACTTAGAAATGGCAACAAACGAGTACAAACCAAGCAACCGTGTTGTCGCTGAAGAAGAAGTGACTCGTGTTGCAACTCCAGATGTTAAATCAATTGATGAAGTTGCAGCCTTCCTCAACGTTCCAGAAGAACAAACAATTAAAACTCTCTTCTACATGGCAGATGGTGAGCTTGTTGCGGTCCTTCTAGTTGGAAATGATCAACTCAACGAAGTTAAGTTGAAAAACCACTTGGGAGCAGATTTCTTTGACGTTGCTAGCGAAGAAGAAGTGGCGAATCTTGTTCAAGCAGGATTCGGTTCACTTGGACCAGTTGGTTTGCCAGAGAATATTAAAATTATTGCAGATCGTAAGGTGCAAGATGTTCGCAATGCAGTTGTCGGTGCTAATGAAGATGGTTACCACTTGACTGGTGTGAATCCAGGTCGTGATTTTACTGCAGAATATGTGGATATACGTGAAGTTCGTGAGGGTGAAATTTCCCCAGACGGACAAGGTGTCCTTAACTTTGCGCGTGGTATCGAAATTGGTCACATCTTCAAACTCGGCACTCGCTATTCAGCAAGCATGGGAGCAGATGTTTTGGATGAAAATGGCCGTGCTGTGCCAATTATCATGGGATGTTACGGTATCGGTGTCAGCCGTCTCCTTTCAGCAGTGATGGAGCAACACGCTCGCCTCTTTGTTAACAAAACGCCAAAAGGTGAATACCGTTACGCTTGGGGAATCAACTTCCCTAAAGAATTGGCACCATTTGATGTGCACTTGATCACTGTCAATGTCAAGGACGAAGAAGCGCAAGCCTTGACAGAAAAGCTTGAAGCAAGCTTGATGGGAGCTGGTTATGAAGTCTTAACGGACGATCGTAACGAACGTGTCGGAGTCAAATTTAGCGATAGCGACTTGATTGGGTTGCCAATCCGCATCACCGTTGGTAAAAAAGCGGCCGATGGCATCGTAGAAGTCAAGATTAAAGCGACTGGTGACACTATCGAAGTTCATGCAGATAACTTGCTCGAAACGCTTGAAATCCTCAGCAAGAAATAAAAACTATAATCAGAAGAAAAACAAGGAAAAAATGTAACTAGTTTTTACCTTGTTTTTTCTGTATAATGGGAAAAATGAGTAGATAAAGAGGTAAATGTATGCTAAGATTTCCAAAGGATTTTGTCTGGGGATCCTCTACTTCTGGGCCGCAGACAGAAGGACGTATAGCTGGTGACGGTAAGGGAGATAATCTCTGGGATTATTGGTACCAAGTGGAGCCAAATCGCTACTATAATGGAATTGATCCAGATAAGACATCGACCTTTTATGAAAATTGGGAAAAGGATATTGAGCTACTGTTAGAAACTGGTCATACGGCCTTTCGGACTTCTATTCAGTGGTCACGGATTTTTCCACAAGGGCGTGGGAAAGTCAATCCTCAAGGTGCAGACTTTTACCGTAAGGTTTTTGAGGCTATTAAGGCCAAAGGGATTCGTCTTTTAGTGAATCTTTATCATTTTGATTTACCTTTTGCCCTTCAAGAGGATGGTGATGGTTGGGAAAATAAGGCAACTGTCTCAGCCTATGAAGACTATGCTCGTTTTTGTTTTGAGACTTATGGAGATTTAGTGGATCAATGGATTACTTTTAACGAGCCCATCGTTCCTGTAGAATTTGGCTATTTTTACGATGCCCATTATCCACATAAGGTGGATGCAGAGGCAGCTGTTAAAGTAGCTTATCATACACAATTGGCCAGTAGTCGGGCGGTTAAGGCTTGTCATGAACTCTTGCCTGATTCCAAGATTGGGATTGTCTTAAACTTGACACCGGCTTATCCACGCAGTCAGCATCCTGCTGATGTTAAGGCGGCTCGTATTGCGGACCTTTTTCAGGCCCAATCTTTCTTAGATCCGTCCGTTTTGGGGACTTATCCACAGGAGTTAGTAGAAATCTTGCATGAATACGGTCTCTTGCCTGATGCTACAGAGGAGGAGTTGGAGCTCATTCGTGACAATACGGTGGACTTCCTTGGTGTCAACTACTATCAACCTTTGCGTGTTATGGCTCCTCGATTTGCTAAGCATCCAGAGAGTCCACTCTTACCAGAACATTTTTACGAGCCTTATGTGATGCCTGGACGTAAAATCAATCCTCACCGTGGCTGGGAGATTTATGAGCAAGGGATTTATGACATCGCCCAAAATATCAAGGAAAATTATGGTAATATCGAGTGGATGTTGACTGAGAATGGTATGGGTGTTGAAGGGGAAGAAAAATTCCGTGAGAATGGAATGATTCAAGATGATTACCGTATTGACTTTGTAAAAGGTCATCTTCGTGAACTGCACCGTGCCATTGAAGACGGAGCCAATTGTAAGGGCTATTTAATTTGGACCTTTATTGACTGCTGGTCATGGCTCAACAGCTATAAAAATCGCTATGGTTTGGTCGAATTAGACTTGGAAACGCAAGAACGTCGTCTGAAGAAATCAGGGCACTGGTTCAAGGAATTAAGCGACAATAATGGATTTTAAAAAAGGACTCTGACTGATTATCCTAATTGGCCAGAGTTTTTTGCTTACAGGAGCTTAATTTGAGCTATACCAATTTTTACTCTTGACAAGTGAAAGAAACAAGTATATACTGTTTTTGCTGATTCTATAAAAGAGGAATTAGACTATACCAATTTTAAGGAGAAAGCACAGCTGGTCTGTGTCGTATATACTATGTGTGGAATTGTTGGTGTTGTTGGAAACACAAATGCAACTGATATTTTGATTCAAGGGCTTGAAAAGCTCGAATACCGTGGTTATGATTCTGCGGGGATTTTTGTCCTAGGTGGTGCTGAAAACCATCTAGTCAAGGCGGTAGGCCGTATTGCAGAATTGTCTGCTAAGACAGCTGGTGTTGAGGGAACAACTGGTATTGGACATACTCGTTGGGCGACTCACGGGAAACCAACGGAAGACAATGCTCACCCACACCGCTCTGAGACAGAACGTTTTGTTTTGGTGCACAATGGGGTGATTGAGAACTATCTTGAAATCAAGGAAGAATACCTTGCAGGTCACAATTTCAAAGGGCAAACAGATACGGAAATAGCCGTTCATTTGATTGGAAAATTTGCGGAAGAAGACGGTTTGTCAGTTCTTGAAGCCTTCAAAAAAGCCCTTCATATCATCCGTGGTTCTTATGCCTTTGCCTTGGTTGACTCACAAAATCCTGAAGTCATCTACGTAGCTAAAAATAAATCACCACTTTTGATTGGTCTTGGACAAGGCTATAACATGGTCTGCTCAGATGCTATGGCTATGATTCGTGAGACCAACCAATACATGGAAATTCATGACCAAGAGTTGGTAATTGTTAAGGCTGATAGTGTGGAAGTTCAAGACTACGATGGCAATAGTCGTGAGCGTGCTAGTTACACTGCTGAACTTGACTTGTCTGATATCGGTAAGGGAACTTATCCTTACTACATGCTCAAGGAAATTGACGAGCAACCAACGGTTATGCGGAAACTCATCCAAGCCTACACAGATGAGGCTGGTCAAGTTGTTGTAGACCCAGATATCATTAAGGCTGTTCAAGACGCAGACCGTATCTACATCCTTGCAGCTGGGACATCTTACCACGCAGGATTTGCTTCTAAGAAGATGCTGGAAGAATTGACAGATACACCAGTTGAACTTGGAATCTCATCTGAGTGGGGCTATGGTATGCCACTTCTCAGCAAGAAACCACTATTCATCTTTATCAGCCAGTCTGGTGAAACAGCGGATAGTCGTCAGGTTTTGGTCAAGGCTAATAAAATGGGAATCCCAAGTTTGACAGTGACAAATGTCCCAGGTTCAACCCTTTCACGTGAAGCTAACCATACCATGCTTCTTCATGCAGGTCCTGAAATTGCCGTGGCATCAACCAAGGCCTATACAGCGCAAATCGCAGCCCTTTCCTTCCTTGCAAAAGCAGTCGGAGAAGCAAATGGCAATGCCAAAGCGCAAGCCTTTGATTTGGTGCATGAGTTGTCAATCGTAGCTCAGTCTATCGAATCAACTCTTTCAGAGAAAGAAACCATCGAAGCCAAGGTTCGTGATCTTCTTGAAACAACTCGTAACGCCTTTTACATCGGACGTGGTCAGGATTACTATGTAGCCATGGAAGCAAGTCTCAAACTTAAAGAGATTTCTTACATCCAGTGTGAAGGCTTTGCGGCAGGAGAACTCAAGCACGGAACTATTGCCTTGATTGAAGAAGGAACGCCTGTTTTGGCCCTCTTGTCGGATCCAGTCCTTGCCAACCATACTCGTGGAAATATCCAAGAGGTGGCAGCCCGTGGTGCCAAAGTTCTCACTATCGCAGAAGAAAATGTTGCTAAAGAGACAGACGACATCGTTCTTACGACCGTCCACCCTTATCTCTCACCAATCTCAATGGTTGTGCCAACGCAATTAGTCGCTTACTTTGCAACACTCCACCGTGGCCTCGATGTGGACAAACCACGTAACCTTGCCAAGTCAGTAACGGTAGAATAAGCTAAAAAAGTCTAGTTATCTAGGCTTTTTCTTGTGAGCAAATCGGTTGCTTATACTCAAGATTCGTGTTAGAATAATTTTTCAAATTGAAGGACAGAACTAGACAGGGAGTATCAAAATGGTAGAATTGGGAATTTCAACATTTGGGGAAACAACGGAGCTTGAAGGGACTGGGCAAACTTACAGTCATGCCGAACGTATTCGCCAGTTGGTGGCAGAGATTGAACTGGCTGACAAGGTTGGTTTGGATGTGTATGGGATTGGTGAGCACCATCGAGCGGATTTTGCAGTATCAGCGCCAGAGATTGTCCTGGCAGCTGGGGCAGTCAATACCAAGAAAATCCGTTTGACCAGTGCAGTCAGCATTCTCTCAAGTATGGATCCGATTCGCTTGTTCCAACAGTATGCCACTATCGATGCTTTGTCAAATGGACGTGCGGAGATTATGGCTGGAAGGGGTTCTTTCACGGAATCTTTCCCGCTATTTGGCTATGATTTGAAAGACTACGAAGCACTCTTTGATGAGAAATTAGACTTGCTCCAGTTAGTTAATGAAAAGACCAAGTTAGACTGGCAAGGTCGATTGACACAAACAATCTCTGGAAAAGAAGTCTATCCTCGTCCAGTTCAAGACAAATTGCCCTTGTGGATAGCGACAGGTGGTCATGTCGAATCAACAGTGAAGATTGCTCAGGCTGGTCTACCGATTGTTTATGCCATTATTGGTGGCAATCCGAGTTATTTTAAAAAGTTGATTCAGGCTTATCGTGAGATTGGGAGCGAAGCGGGTCATGCCAGTCAGGAACTAAAGGTTGGAGCTCATTCTTGGGGTTGGATTGCTGAAGATGGCGAGCAGGCTGTGAAAGATTATTTCCATCCGACCAAGCAAGTGGTGGATGCTATCTCTAAAGACCGTCCGCACTGGCAGGAATTGCGTTATGAACAATATTTGGAGCAAGTTGGGCCAAATGGTGCCATGTTTGTGGGCAATCCAGATCAGGTGGCAGAAAAATTGATTCGCATGATTGAGGATTTAGGTTTGGACCGCTTCATGCTCCATCTACCGCTTGGTTCCATGCCTCATGACCAGGTTCTGAGAGCTATTGAACTCTTCGGCACGCAAGTGGCTCCAAAAGTACGGGCATACTTCGCCATGAAAGAGGTTTAATAAAAAATCTTAATCAAGTTTATTAGGACAACAAATATTGTACAAAAATTAATCCCCCGAGCTATAATGCTTGGGGGATTTTTCTATAGGAGGGCTAGTTTAGTTCTCTTTTTTGTTTTTTAGCAAGAAACCGAGACCTAGGAGTGCAAGGAGGCTGATTCCTGCAAACAGGAGTTTGTTATCGTTTTTGGTTCCTGTATTTGGAAGTTCAGCTTGTTTAGCTGGAGTTGCAGGTATATTTTCCTTGTTAGAGTTATCTACCGATTCGTTTCGAACAGCTTCACTTACAGATGATGCTTGTACTTCTTGTGCTGGTTGTGAAACTTGTGTAGTTTGTGAATCAGTTGTAGCTTGGCTAGGTTTATTTTCTTCATCAGCTACTTTTGTATCTGGTTTAGTAGAATCAGGTTTAGCTTGTGGAGCTGGATCTGTATTTTGATGTTCAGGTTTGTTTGATCGGTTTGGAATATCGCTTGTACTGTGCTCTTGACCTTGACCTTGTTCTTGTCTAGAATTTGAAAGGTCAAATTCTAGTTTATCTTTCATAGCTGGACGGCTTTGAGAGACTCGAAGAACAGTAGCTGTAAGGGCATTTAATTTCAAGCCTTTTTCAGTCCATTCGAGTCCTTTCGGGTTGGCAATTCCGACTGGCCCTGCTTGGTTTTCATCTGCTAAAACTTCAGCATTTCTGAGGTGGGCAAAGGCAGTTCCCAAATTAAATTCGCGAGCTTTTTCATCCGCATTGACAAAGACTGCGTAGATATCACCGTTTGGAGCAGTAATTTGGTAGCCAATTACTACATCCTCTTTTTCTACACCATTTTGACCTGGGACAGTGATGAGTTGGACACGGTCTTTGATATCTTGGAGACTCTTAAGTCGGAAGGCATCTGTAGATTGACGAAGGGCAATCAAACCTTTCATATAGTCACGGCTCTTGACATTCTCAGGATATGCTTTTCCATCTGTAGCCTTAGTCCAGTCAAACTTGTTAATAGCATCACTCGAATCGTAAGAGTCATGGATGAAGTAAGGATAGTCAAATGGATTGCCGTCCTTATCACGCAACAAGTGAGATTTGTTTGGAACCTTATCCTCTGCTACTGGAGTCTTGTAGGCTGGGTCACGGAATTGTTTGGTGCGACCATATTCCTGACCAGAGTGGATAAATGGAGTTCCTTGAGCTGTCAAGACCATGAGGTTTCCAAGTCGCAAACGACGGTGGATTTCAGCATAGTTCTTAGCTTTGCTTGGGTCTTTTTTGATAGACTGGGCAATGATGTCAAAGAGAGTCAAGTTATCATGGGCTGCGATATACTGGATAACATCTCCAGGACTGTCTGCTTCAAAGTTGGTTGGTTGAGCAATGAGATTTTTGAAGATAGTGTTGATATCACGCTTGCCACCTGTGATAAAGGCAGGTTGACCTTCATTTGGATAACCAGATTTGAGGTTGTTACGGATGTCATCTGAGAAGACAGCGACAGTATCGGTATGTTTCATCCAATCTTGGTCAGCAGCTTTAGTAGGCATATTTTCATCACCAGCATAGGTTCTCCAACCTTCACCTAGCATGATGAGGTTTGGATTGAGGGCGCGTGCAGCCTTGTAAGCTTCTTCGATAGAAGCGGCGTCATGATCTCCCATCATATCGAAGCGGAATCCATCTACTTTGTAGGTATCAACTAGATATTTGATAGAATCAACTAGGAGGCGTTTGGTCATATGGTGAGTTGTCCCCAAGCGTCCACCACCAAAGCTAGTTCGAGGTGTTCCATCAGCATCCATAAAGTGGTAGTAGTTTGGTTCTAAATCTTCAAAGATATCGACCTTGGCTGTATGGTTGTAAACTACGTCCAGGATAGCTCCCATGCCACGTTTGTGGATTTCGTTGATGAGGTTTTTGAATTCTGCGATTCGTTTTTCTGGATTTTTAGGATCGCTTGAGTACATACCAGTCAATGAGAAGTAGTTTTGAGGGTCATATCCCCAGTTATAGTTGCTGTTGCTTGAAGCATAGTCAGACAAGCGTTCATGGTTTTTCAATTCGTTGACAAAGTAGTAAGACAAGACTGGAAGGAGTTGGATGTGGGTTACACCCAAGTCTTTGAGGTAGTCTAGTTTTTCAATGAAAGCTTCAAAGGTACCAAATGGCTTGGTCAAGTCTTTTGCGATGGCAGGATCTGAAGTGAAGTCACGAACATGGGCTTCATAGATGACAGCATCTTCGCGCGATTTGAAGTTGCGAATCTTACCATAAGTCAAGTCCTGAGGTCCTAGTTTAGCTGGATTTACAAAGGCAGCTTTAGCCACTTTATGGGCATCGTCGATCTTGGCATCATCACTATTCCAAGCAGCGAGGGATTTAGCGTAAGGATCGAGTGCAAGAACAGTTTTACCCTGACGCTCGATTTGGTATTGATAATAGTAGCCAGTGAAATCTGTGATTCCTAATTTGTTTGTGCTATCTAGAGTTTGTTTCCAAGTTCCTCTTTCTCCTTTTTCAAGAGCGACAGTTCCAACCACTTTTTCAGGGTCATTCTTGTCGTAGACAACGACAGAAACCTTATCAGCACTTGGTGACCAAAGGGTTAAATCAACTTGTTTTCCTTCTTCTTTTAGGTCAGCTCCCAGTTTGCCATCATAGCTGTAAGTCTCATCTTTAAGTCGCCAGCTTGTTTTGGTAGTGAATTGGTCGGAATTGTAGCTAACAGTATATGGATGTTTTGTGTCAGAGAAATCTCCGCTGTAGGTCACTTTCTTACCAGCTTCATCGATTGCAACATCGGTGATAGTTACTTTGTTTCCTAGGTGATTAGTGATGTTGGAGTGCTTGAGGATATCTTCTTTTTTGGCACCGACTAGTGTTGAAAAACTACTTTCAATGCTAGAAATTCCTACATGTTGGGCACCTGTCATACGGATATCATGGACATAGTATGGATTTGTGTAAATCGATTCATCATCGTCTTTTAGGAAAATTTGGCTATGATTTTTCAAATCTGTAAATTTATAATCTTCTTTACGGATTTTCACGTCGTCTCCTTTTTTGCTCTCATCTAGTAATAAAAAGCCGAATTCTTTGGCGGCATCCTTAAGAGGAATGTCGATATAGCGACCATATTTGCCTGTAGCTGTAAAGTCTGTTCCGTCAGGCCATTGAGCGCTACTTGGATTTTTTACATCTCCCCAGTACCAAAGAGATTTCTTGTCATAGTTGCCATCTGTACGGTAGTAGTTGACACGAACAGTCCCTGCAGGTTGTGGCTCGTAAGAGAAAACATTGTAATCTTGGTCTAACCAAGCCTCGTTCATTTTTGGAACTAGTTTTTCGGCCGATTTATCGCCGGTTAGATTTTTTCCAGCTGTATTATTGATGAGGAAGCTAATTTTCTTGGCTTGTTCTCCCTTTAATTTGACATCTAGGTAATAGCCGTAGTCATCTTTTTTGGCATCCTTAAAGGACAGGGCTCCGTTTGGCCAATTTTCAGAAGGTTTTTCAACATCGTCCCAAGTCCATAGTCCTTGAGCATCTTTGTTTTCTTCAGGAAGTTTTTTGACATGGATACGGAAGTAGTTGTCTTCGATGGGCTCTTCTGCCTTAGTTTCAGTCGTTACTGGACTAGTAGAAGTAGTTGTCTCACTTGAACGATCTTGTCCAGTTTGTGGTGCTGAATCGGCTGGAGTTGCAGCAGGAGTTGTTGGCTCTGTTGCAGGTTTTTCTTCTTTTTTCTCTAGGGAAGCGTTTGCACTATCAGGTGAAGAAAAATCGCTTTCGTTCTTGCCAGCGATGTTTGTTGCATCAGTAAGAGGTTGGGCAAGGGCAGTAGTAGTTTCACTATTACTTGCGTTAGTGGTTGGTGTACTTTCGTTGGCTGAGATAGTTGGGGTAGCCATAGCAAGTAGGACAAGGCTTGCGCCGATAAGGACAGAACCAGTTCCATTTTTGAGGGAACGGATGCTGTAGACCATTTTTTTCTCAGTTTGAGCTGGTGTTTTTCTCATGATGATTCTCCAATTAATAAATTTCTATATCAGTATAGCATGTAGTAAAACAATATGCAAGCGTTTTCTCAAAATTAAAACAAAAGAAAATCGCAACAGGTTTTGCTACGATTTAGCTAGTATTTCTTATAGGAAAAGATTTTGTCAAAAAATCGTTAATCCCCTTGAAAAATCTAGCTAAATAGGGTATAATATGAGTAATCATTTGTCGTAGGTTTTGTCTGAAATATTGTCCAGACAAGACTCACAGCAGTTAAATCTTCTGAAAAAGTCAGATTTAGCTGCTCTTTTTGTGCTTTTTTTCAGGATTTTGAGTACTTGTAACAAAGACTTAAAGATTCTGAAAATTTGTCAAGAGGACACGGTGATAGGGGTTTTACAACCATATGACGATTAGAAAGCCTGATTGACAAGGCTTGGAACTTATTTACAAAGGAGAATCATCTTGGCAGGACATGACGTTCAATACGGGAAACATCGTACCCGTCGTAGTTTTTCAAGAATCAAAGAAGTTCTTGACTTACCAAATTTGATTGAAATTCAAACTGACTCATTCAAAGCTTTCCTAGACCACGGTCTTAAGGAAGTGTTTGAAGATGTATTGCCAATTTCAAACTTCACAGACACAATGGAGTTGGAATTTGTTGGATATGAAATCAAAGAACCAAAATACACGCTAGAAGAAGCTCGTATCCACGATGCTAGCTACTCAGCGCCAATTTTTGTAACCTTCCGCTTGATCAATAAAGAAACAGGCGAAATCAAAACCCAAGAAGTTTTCTTTGGTGATTTCCCAATCATGACTGAAATGGGTACTTTCATCATCAATGGTGGTGAACGTATCATCGTGTCTCAGTTGGTCCGTTCACCAGGTGTTTACTTTAACGATAAAGTTGATAAAAACGGTAAAGTGGGCTACGGTTCAACGGTTATCCCTAACCGTGGAGCTTGGTTGGAACTTGAAAGTGACTCAAAAGATATCGCCTACACTCGTATCGACCGTACTCGTAAGATTCCATTTACGACATTGGTTCGTGCGCTTGGTTTCTCAGGTGATGATGAAATTTTTGATATCTTTGGTGATAGCGAATTGGTTCGCAACACTGTTGAAAAAGATATCCACAAGAACCCAATGGACTCTCGTACCGACGAAGCTTTGAAAGAAATTTACGAACGTCTTCGTCCAGGTGAGCCTAAGACTGCTGAAAGCTCACGTAGCTTGCTTGTAGCTCGTTTCTTTGACCCACGTCGTTATGACTTGGCAGCTGTCGGTCGTTACAAAATCAATAAAAAACTCAATGTTAAAACACGTTTGCTTAACCAAACTATTGCTGAGCCATTGGTAGACCCTGAAACAGGCGAAATCTTGGTAGAAGCTGGAACAATCATGACTCGTAGCGTGATTGAAAGCATTGAAAGCCATTTGGATGGCGACTTGAACAAGATTGTCTACATTCCAAATGATGCAGCGGTTGTGACTGAGCCTGTTGTTCTTCAAAAATTCAAGGTTGTTGCACCAACTGATCCAGACCGTGTTGTAACCATCATTGGTAATGCCAATCCAGATGACAAGGTTCGTATCGTAACTCCTGCAGATATCCTTGCTGAGATGAGCTACTTCCTCAACTTGGCTGAAGGACTTGGCCGTGTAGATGATATCGACCACCTTGGGAACCGTCGTATCCGTGCGGTTGGGGAATTGCTTGCCAACCAAGTACGTCTTGGGCTTTCTCGTATGGAACGTAATGTCCGTGAACGTATGTCTGTTCAGGACAACGAAGTCTTGACACCACAACAAATTATCAATATCCGTCCTGTAACAGCTGCGGTTAAAGAATTCTTTGGTTCATCACAGTTGTCACAGTTCATGGACCAACACAACCCGCTTTCTGAGTTGTCTCACAAACGCCGTTTGTCAGCCTTAGGA
This sequence comes from Streptococcus sp. 27098_8_76, assembly GCF_041432315.1. Taxonomy (GTDB): domain Bacteria; phylum Bacillota; class Bacilli; order Lactobacillales; family Streptococcaceae; genus Streptococcus. The sequence goes on from NZ_JAPVZI010000005.1 coordinate 151,020, forward strand.
CCTGGTGGTTTGACACGTGACCGCGCTGGATATGAAGTCCGTGACGTGCACTACACTCACTATGGACGTATGTGTCCAATCGAGACACCTGAAGGACCTAACATCGGTTTGATCAATAACTTGTCATCTTACGGACACTTGAACAAATATGGTTTTGTTCAAACACCATACCGTAAAGTTGACCGTGAAACAGGCGTTGTTACGAACGAAATCGTTTGGTTGACAGCTGATGAAGAAGATGAATATACTGTAGCACAGGCTAATTCTCGTCTGAATGAAGATGGAACCTTTGCTGAGAAAGTTGTCATGGGACGTCACCAAGGGGTTAACCAAGAGTATCCAGCGAATGTTGTTGACTACATGGACGTATCACCAAAACAGGTAGTTGCCGTTGCGACAGCATGTATTCCTTTCTTGGAAAACGATGACTCCAACCGTGCCCTCATGGGAGCCAACATGCAACGTCAGGCTGTGCCATTGATCAATCCTCAAGCACCTTATGTTGGTACTGGTATGGAATACCAAGCAGCTCACGATTCTGGAGCGGCTGTGATTGCTCAGTATGATGGTAAAGTTACTTATGCAGATGCAGACAAGGTAGAAGTTCGTCGTGAAGATGGTTCATTGGATGTTTACCACATCCAAAAATTCCGTCGTTCAAACTCAGGTACTGCCTACAACCAACGTACGCTCGTAAAAGTTGGCGATGTTGTTGAAAAAGGTGATTTCATTGCTGACGGGCCTTCTATGGAAAATGGAGAAATGGCGCTTGGACAAAACCCAATCGTTGCCTACATGACTTGGGAAGGTTACAACTTCGAGGATGCTGTTATCATGAGCGAACGCTTGGTGAAAGACGATGTCTACACATCTGTTCACCTTGAAGAATACGAATCAGAAACACGCGATACAAAGCTTGGGCCTGAAGAAATCACTCGCGAAATTCCAAACGTTGGTGAAGATGCCCTTAAAGACCTTGACGAAATGGGTATTATCCGTATCGGTGCTGAGGTTAAAGAAGGTGATATCCTTGTAGGTAAAGTAACACCTAAGGGTGAGAAAGACCTTTCAGCTGAAGAACGTCTCTTGCACGCTATCTTCGGAGATAAATCTCGTGAAGTGCGTGATACTTCTCTTCGTGTACCACACGGTGCCGATGGTGTCGTTCGTGATGTTAAGATCTTTACACGTGCAAATGGAGATGAGTTGCAATCAGGTGTCAACATGCTGGTTCGCGTCTACATCGCTCAAAAACGTAAGATCAAGGTCGGAGATAAGATGGCCGGACGTCACGGAAATAAAGGGGTTGTCTCTCGTATCGTTCCTGTAGAAGACATGCCTTACCTTCCAGACGGAACTCCAGTCGACATCATGTTGAACCCACTTGGGGTGCCATCACGTATGAATATCGGTCAGGTTATGGAGCTCCACCTTGGTATGGCAGCCCGTACCCTTGGTATTCACATCGCAACACCAGTCTTTGACGGAGCAAGTTCTGAAGACCTTTGGTCAACTGTTAAAGAAGCTGGTATGGATAGCGATGCCAAAACGATCCTTTACGATGGACGTACTGGGGAACCGTTTGATAACCGTGTTTCTGTCGGAGTCATGTATATGATTAAACTCCACCACATGGTTGACGATAAATTGCACGCGCGTTCAGTCGGACCATACTCAACCGTTACTCAACAGCCACTTGGTGGTAAAGCTCAGTTTGGTGGACAACGTTTCGGTGAGATGGAGGTTTGGGCTCTTGAAGCCTACGGTGCATCAAATGTCCTTCAAGAAATCTTGACTTACAAGTCTGACGATATCAACGGACGTTTGAAAGCTTATGAAGCTATTACAAAAGGAAAACCAATTCCAAAACCAGGTGTTCCAGAATCCTTCCGAGTTCTTGTCAAAGAATTGCAATCTCTTGGTCTTGACATGCGTGTCCTAGACGAAGATGACCAAGAAGTGGAACTTCGCGACTTGGATGAAGGAATGGACGAAGATGTCATCCACGTAGATGACCTTGAAAAAGCCCGCGAAAAAGCAGCCCAAGAGGCTAAAGCAGCCTTTGAAGCTGAAGAAGCTGAAAAAGCAACAAAAGCGGAAGCAACAGAAGAAGCTGCTGAGTAAGAAAAAGCAGTTCACTTAGAATAGAAAGGGAAGAAATAGTGGTTGATGTAAATCGTTTTAAAAGTATGCAAATCACCCTAGCTTCTCCAAGCAAAGTCCGTTCATGGTCTTATGGAGAAGTCAAAAAACCTGAAACAATCAATTACCGTACCTTGAAACCAGAACGTGAAGGTCTCTTTGATGAAGTTATCTTTGGACCTACAAAAGACTGGGAATGTGCTTGTGGTAAGTACAAACGCATTCGTTACAGAGGGATTGTTTGTGACCGCTGTGGGGTTGAAGTAACGCGTACGAAAGTTCGTCGTGAGCGTATGGGACACATTGAGTTGAAAGCTCCTGTATCTCACATCTGGTACTTCAAGGGGATTCCAAGCCGTATGGGCTTGACCCTTGATATGAGCCCTCGTGCCCTCGAGGAAGTTATCTACTTTGCGGCTTATGTGGTGATTGATCCTAAGGATACACCACTTGAGCACAAGTCTATCATGACAGAGCGCGAATACCGTGAGCGCTTGCGTGAGTATGGTTATGGATCATTCGTTGCCAAGATGGGTGCAGAAGCTATCCAAGACCTCTTGAAACAAGTAGATCTTGAAAAAGAAATTGCTGAACTCAAAGAAGAGTTGAAAACAGCTACTGGACAAAAGCGTGTCAAAGCCATTCGTCGTTTGGATGTTTTGGATGCCTTTTACAAGTCTGGAAATAAACCTGAATGGATGATTCTCAACATCCTTCCGGTTATTCCACCAGATCTTCGTCCAATGTTGCAGTTGGATGGTGGCCGTTTTGCCTCATCTGACTTGAACGACCTGTACCGTCGTGTTATCAACCGTAACAACCGTTTGGCTCGTTTGCTTGAGTTGAATGCACCAGGTATCATCGTTCAAAATGAGAAACGTATGCTTCAAGAAGCGGTTGACGCTTTGATTGACAATGGTCGTCGTGGTCGCCCAATCACAGGACCAGGTAGCCGTCCATTGAAATCATTGAGCCACATGCTTAAAGGTAAACAAGGACGCTTCCGTCAAAACTTGCTCGGTAAACGTGTTGACTTCTCAGGACGTTCCGTTATCGCCGTTGGTCCAACGCTTAAGATGTACCAATGTGGTGTGCCACGTGAAATGGCGATCGAGCTCTTTAAACCATTCGTGATGCGTGAAATCGTTGCACGTGATATTGTGCAAAACGTCAAAGCAGCAAAACGCTTGGTAGAACGCGGAGATGAGCGTATCTGGGATATCCTTGAAGAAGTGATCAAAGAACACCCAGTACTTTTGAACCGCGCACCGACCCTTCACCGTTTGGGGATCCAAGCCTTCGAGCCAGTCTTGATTGATGGTAAGGCACTTCGCTTGCACCCGCTTGTCTGTGAAGCCTACAATGCCGACTTTGACGGAGACCAAATGGCCATCCACGTACCGCTTTCAGAAGAAGCTCAAGCAGAAGCTCGTATCTTGATGCTAGCTGCTGAGCACATCTTGAACCCGAAAGATGGTAAACCAGTTGTTACTCCATCTCAGGACATGGTTTTGGGTAACTACTACTTGACTATGGAAGAAGCTGGTCGTGAAGGTGAAGGAATGGTCTTCAAAGACCGTGACGAAGCGGTTATGGCTTACCGTAATGGTTATGTTCACCTTCACTCACGTGTTGGTATCGCAACAGACAGCCTCAACAAGCCTTGGACAGAAGAGCAAAAACACAAGGTATTGCTTACAACAGTTGGTAAAATCCTCTTCAACGACATCATGCCAGAGGGTCTACCATACTTGCAAGAACCAAACAATGCCAACTTGACAGAAGGCGTTCCAGCTAAATACTTCTTGCCACTTGGTGGAGATATCAAGGAAGCTATCAGCAAACTGGAACTTAACCCTCCATTCAAGAAGAAAAATCTTGGAAATATCATCGCTGAAATCTTCAAACGTTTCCGTACGACAGAAACTTCTGCCCTACTTGACCGTATGAAGAACCTCGGTTACCACCACTCAACTCTTGCAGGATTGACAGTGGGTATTGCCGATATCCCAGTCGTTGATGACAAGGCTGAAATCATTGAAGAATCACACAAACGTGTAGAACAAATCACAAAACAATTCCGTCGTGGTATGATCACAGACGACGAGCGTTACAATGCTGTTACAGCTGAATGGCGTGCTGCCCGTGAAAAACTAGAGAAACGCTTGATTGCCAACCAAGATCCTAAGAACCCAATCGTTATGATGATGGACTCTGGAGCCCGTGGTAACATCTCAAACTTCTCACAGCTTGCCGGTATGCGTGGTCTGATGGCGGCTCCGAACGGACGTATCATGGAATTGCCAATCCTTTCAAACTTCCGCGAAGGTTTGTCAGTACTCGAAATGTTCTTCTCAACTCACGGTGCCCGTAAAGGTATGACCGATACGGCCCTTAAGACAGCCGACTCAGGTTACTTGACTCGTCGTTTGGTTGACGTTGCCCAAGACGTTATCATTCGTGAGGACGACTGTGGAACAGACCGTGGTCTCTTGATCCGCTCTATCGCAGAAGGAAAAGAGATGATTGAGTCTCTCGAAGAGCGTCTCAACGGTCGTTACACTAAGAAAACTGTTAAACATCCAGAAACTGGTGCAGTGATTATCGGTCCAAATGAGTTGATTACTGAAGACAAGGCGCGTGAGATTGTCAATGCTGGTGTGGAAGAAGTAACTATTCGCTCTGTATTTACATGTAACACTCGTCACGGTGTCTGCCGTCACTGTTATGGTATCAACTTGGCGACTGGTGATGCGGTTGAAGTTGGTGAAGCAGTTGGTACAATCGCTGCCCAATCTATCGGGGAACCTGGTACACAGCTTACAATGCGCACCTTCCACACGGGTGGGGTTGCCTCAAATACCGATATCACTCAGGGTCTTCCTCGTGTCCAAGAAATCTTTGAAGCCCGCAACCCTAAAGGGGAAGCGGTTATCACAGAGGTTAAAGGACAAGTTACTGCTATCGAAGAAGATGCTTCAACTCGTACTAAGAAAGTCTTTGTTAAGGGTGAAACTGGCGAAGGTGAATATGTCGTTCCATTTACAGCTCGTATGCGTGTAGAAGTTGGAGACCAAGTAGCGCGTGGTGCTGCTCTTACAGAAGGTTCTATCCAACCAAAACGTCTCCTTGCAGTTCGCGATGTCTTGTCAGTTGAAACTTACCTTCTCGGTGAAGTACAAAAAGTTTACCGTAGCCAAGGGGTAGAAATCGGTGACAAACACATCGAGGTAATGGTTCGTCAAATGATCCGTAAAGTCCGTGTCATGGATCCAGGTGACACAGACCTTCTCATGGGTACCCTTATGGATATCAATGACTTTACAGATGCCAACAAAGATGTCCTTATCGCAGGTGGAGTTCCAGCGACTGGTCGACCAGTCCTCATGGGAATTACCAAAGCCTCACTTGAAACAAATAGTTTCTTGTCAGCGGCTTCCTTCCAGGAAACAACTCGTGTCCTTACAGATGCAGCTATCCGTGGTAAGAAAGACCATCTCCTTGGACTTAAAGAAAATGTTATCATCGGTAAGATCATCCCAGCTGGTACTGGTATGGCCCGTTACCGTAACCTTGAACCACATGCTATCAACGAAGAAGAATACCTTAATCCTCCAGTAGAGGAAGAAGGAAACGAAGAAACAACAGAAGTAGTTGTGGATGCTGCCGTTGAAACTGTGGAAGAAACAGTAGAATAAAAAAGAATGAGAGAGCCTTCGGGTTCTCTTTCTATTTTCTGAAAACTTTCTCTATTTTTCCATGAAATGTGGTAAAATAAAAGAAAGAAGCTGACAAAGGAGACAGGGATGGAACAAACATTTTTTATCATTAAACCAGACGGTGTAAAAAGAGGACTAGTGGGTGAAGTGCTGAAACGTATCGAACAACGTGGATTTATAATTGAAAAATTGGAGTTGCGTTCACAGCTTTCAGAAGAGTTAATTGACCAGCACTATCAGGACTTGGTTGGCCAAAGTTTTTACCCACCGATTCGTGAATTCATGACTTCAGGACCAGTTCTTGTGGGCATCATTTCTGGTCCTAAAGTAATTGAAACTTGGCGGACCATGATGGGTGCGACTCGTCCAGAAGAAGCTTTACCAGGGACTATTCGAGGTGATTTTGCAAAAGCTGCTAGTGAAAACCAAGCTATTCAAAATGTTGTACATGGTTCAGATTCAGAAGAGTCAGCTAAGCGAGAAATTGCTCTTTGGTTTTAAGAGTTGATTGGCTCAATCAATCGGTTAAAAGCTCATTTGAATAGAAAGAATAGTTAATTAGTTTAAGACATGACGCATAATATCAAATTTTTTAGTTTTTGATATGGTGCGTTTTTTGATTAAGTGACTATTAGTTTGTCTCGCTCCGTTAGGTGCGAGACGGACTAATAGTCACTTAAAAAAGAAAGGACTAACTTCGTCCTTTCTCGTTCTTAGCTTTTCTTCAATCTACTACAGTAGATAAACATACTGAATAGCTACTGTCTTGACTCATTTAATTCTTAAAAATTGATAGAGTTGACAAATGGTAGAAAAAATCCCTTTTTACTAAGTTAAGTATCAACTACAGTTACGATTAGCATTCGTTACCGAACCCATTCGCCATTATAATTGACAGAATAGCCATCTACGGTCGTATTCACTGCCAAAGCACCTGAGCTATAAGCATAGTACCATTTGCCATTAACCTGGAACCAACCTGTCTTCATATCTCCATTACTTGCATTTAGGTAGTACCAAGTTGAACCATCTTGATACCAACCAGTTACCATAGCTCCTGAGGAACGGAGATAGTACCAACGGTTACCAACATATACCCAACCTGTCTTCATATCACCATTTTTATTATCTAAATAATACCAAGTTGAACCATCTTGATACCAACCAATTGCCATTGCACCTGATGAACGGAGGTAGTACCACTTATTGCCAATTTGCTTCCAACCAGTTTGCATGATACCAGTTTCTGAATCTAGATAGTACCAAGCTGAACCATCATTTATCCAACCTACACGTCTTTCACCACCAAGATTCTTATTCCCAGAATTTCCTGTTTTTGCTAGGTAATACCAGTTAGATTGATCATAAAGCCAACCTGTCTTTAAATAATGATCTTGATCAAAGTAGTAGTATGCTAATTTAAGAACTTCGGGACCTTCCCAGCCTTCACCATGTTTTTTCCCAACGGTTAAGGAATATTTTAGCTCTAATTCTTGCCAACCAACAAACTCTTGTAGCACTCCATTTTCGTCAAAGTAGTACCATTCTGGCATTGGGGAACCTTCTAATCTGATACCATTAGGGTAAGGACCAATTGTATATCCTTTAACTGGCATTGGAATGTACTGCCAACCAACAACCATTTCGCCATTATAATCAAAATAATAGGTCTTCCCATCAATCACTCGCCAGTCCGTTTCTTTGAGGTCCCCCTTTTTGTAATAGGTTCTACCGTTTTCTTGGACAAACTGCCATCCTTCAGAGTTATCTGCAAATACTGTATTCGTAGCTAGCAAACCAAAGAAAATTACTGTTAGTCCAGCTTGCATAGTTTTTTTCAAAAGTTTCATTTATATATACCTCCAATATTAAATCCACTCACCAGATGAAGCGAAATTATAAACTTTACCATTTGTCTATTCTTCTGAACAAACTGTTGATAGGGAATTGTATTACCAAATGCAAGAACACTTAGTAATACAAATATAACTATTTTTTTAATTCCACGATTTCTCCTCATCTTATATTATGAACCTCCTTTCTTTCTGCTTAATTCTAACATACATATGAAAATCAGTCAAGTTTTTATGTATATTTTGACTTTTTTGGGGGTTTATTACCATAAAGAATTATTTATTCCTTTAACTTGCTATTTTGAACTAAAAATTTTATAATGAAATTAAGCAAATAGGAAGGTTTATTATCTTTAATGAATACACTCGCAGAGAAATTCAGATTGAAAAGAAAAGAGTTAGGTCTCTCCCAACAAACTCTTGCAGAAGGAATTTGTGAACAAAGCCAGATTAGTAAAATTGAGAGAGGGCATTTCATTCCCTCCGCAGACCTTTTGTTCAAACTCTCGCAACGACTTGAAGTGCCATTAGATTATTTTTTTAATGAACAAATTGAAATTAAATCTAACCTCTCTAATTTCAAGCAATTATCTGCTCGCCTATTAGATGATAGAAATTATGAAAATTTGGAATATATTTATAGAATAGAGATTGAACGAAGTACTTTTCTAACACTAGAAGACCGAACTTACCTTGAATGGATTAAAGCTATTATTGACTTCTATCAATATGACAGTAAGTGTGAGGCAATTTCTTCATTGGAAAATATATTATTAAAAGTCTCCTCAAATACTCTGATTTATTTAAAGGCGTTGAATACTCTATCTAATTTCTATTCCTTAGTGGGTCGTGAACAAGAATATGAGGCAAACTACTCTCATTTGATGGAGTTATATCAGACAAAAAATTTTGAGCATCAAGAGTTTTTATTTGGCTACATCAGAGTTCGTTACAACTACGCTCACTACCTAGTATCAAAGGAAAAATATAATGAAGCCATCCAAGAAGCTCTTGAGACGATTGAACTCTGTAAACAAAGACAGACAAGCTACCAACTGGCTCCTCTACTTATTCTTGTAGGAAATGCTGGAGCCAAATTTCTAGACAAAGAACAAGTCAAAAATTATTATATAGAAGCAAGAGAGTTATGTAAGATTTATAACAATCCTTTAATGTTGATGAAGATAGAAAATTATTTGAAGGAATTAGATACTGTTTAGTTAATCTTGACATTATAGTTTTTCTGAAACGTTAAATAACCTGTAAGGCTGATAGTGAAATGAATACTATCAGCCTTATTTCAAATTTATATTCTTCCAAAATCTCTTCAAACCACGTCAGCTCTATCTGCAACCTCAAAACAGTGTTTTGAGCAACCTGCGGCTAGCTTCCTAGTTTGCTCTTTGATTTTCATTGAGTATTAGTCTCTCATGTTTGTTTGGCGTCTAAAAGAGACATTTGAGAAGATTGAAAACAGTTCTCTCTTTTCTCCTAGTATAATGATTGGTAGGAAAGGAGAGAAAAGATGAAATCAATGAGAATCTTATTTTTGTTAGCTTTAATTCAAATCAGTTTGAGTAGCTGTTTCCTATGGAAGGAATGCATCTTGTCCTTTAAACAAAGTACAGCTTTTTTCATCGGAAGTATGGTCTTTGTTTCAGGAATCTGTGCTGGAGTAAATTATCTTTATACCCGTAAGCAAGAAGTCCATAGTGTCCTAGCCAGTAAGAAGTCGGTGAAGCTTTTTTACAGTATCCTGCTCTTAATTAATTTGTTAGGCGCTGTTCTTGTCCTGTCAGATAACTTGTTCATCAAAAATACGCTGCAGCAAGAATTAGTTGACTTTTTATTGCCATCCTTTTTCTTTCTATTTGGGCTAGATTTGTTGATTTTTTTACCCTTGAAAAAATACATGCGTGATTTTCTTGCTATGCTAGACAGAAAAAAGACAGTGTTGGTGACTGTTTTAGTAACACTTCTTTTCTTAAGAAATCCAATGACCATTGTCTCACTTCTGATTTATATTGGACTGGGTTTGTTTTTTGCAGCCTATCTTGTCCCAAATTCGGTTAAGAAGGAAGTTTCCTTTTATGGTCATATTTTCCGAGATCTTGTATTGGTCATTGCTACGCTCATTTTCTTTTAGAGAAAGCTTGTTTTTATGGAGGTTATGATGGTAAGTTTAGCAGGAAAATAGACACAAAAGAAAAGTTTTTGGTATAATAAGAATATGTACACAAAAAATGAAGAAGAGCTGCAAGCCTTAGGGGAGCGTTTGGGTCATCTATTAGAAAAGAATGATGTTTTAATCTTAACTGGTGAACTGGGCGCAGGTAAAACGACCTTTACAAAAGGCCTTGCTAAGGGATTACAGATTTCCCAGATGATTAAGAGTCCAACCTACACTATCGTAAGAGAGTATGAAGGTCGTCTTCCACTTTACCACCTAGATGTTTATCGTATCGAGGGCGACGCTGATTCTATTGACTTGGATGAGTTTCTCTTTGGTGGAGGCGTGACTGTTATTGAGTGGGGGAATCTCTTAGGAGATGCCTTACCCGATACTTATTTAGAATTGGAAATTTTAAAAGAAGCAGATGGACGCCGTTTAAATTTCCAGGCAAAGGGGTTGCGTGCTGAGAAATTGTTAGAGGAGCTTCAACATGGAGTATGAATTGCTCATTAGAGAAGCAGAACCTGGTGATGCTGTTGAATTAGTGACCTTTTTAAATCGTGTAAGTTTGGAGACAGATTTTACCAGTCTGGACAGAGATGGTATTCTCTTGACCAGTGAGGAGATGGAAATATTCCTCAACAAGCAAGCTAGTTCGGACAATCAGATAACCTTACTTGCATTCTTAAATGATAAAATTGCTGGCCTTGTAAATATTACAGCTGACCAGCGCAAGAGAGTCCGTCATATTGGAGATCTCTTCATTGTGATTGGAAAAAGATATTGGAATAATGGATTGGGAAGTTTGTTGATAGAAGAAGCGATAGAGTGGGCGCAGGCTAGTGGCATTCTGCGTCGTCTCCAATTGACTGTCCAAACTCGTAATCAAGCAGCAGTCCATCTTTATCAAAAGCATGGCTTTGTAATTGAAGGTCGCCAAGAGCGTGGGGCATATATAGAAGAAGGGAAATTTATCGACGTTTACCTGATGGGTAAACTGATAGATTAGTAGAAATATGATTAAAAAAATTATTGGAATGGTGCTAGCTTTTCTAGCTGTGACAGTTTTGGGTGTGGGTGTCTTTGCTTATACCATTTATCAGCAAGGTACAGAGACTTTGGCAAAAACCTATAAAAAAATAGGAGAAGAAACCAAGGTTATTGAAGCAACAGAGCCTTTGACTATTCTGTTAATGGGGGTTGATACTGGGAACGTAGAGCGTACAGATCAATGGGCTGGAAATAGTGATTCCATGATTCTGTTGACTGTTAACCCTCACACAAAGAAAACGATGATGATGAGTTTGGAACGTGATATCCTGACTAAAATTCAACATAAAGATGGTAGTATTGAAGAAGCGAAGCTAAACGCTGCCTATGCTGGTGGTGGAGCAGAACTTGCTATAGAAACAATTCAAAACATGATGAATATCCATATCGATCGCTACATTATGGTTAATATGCAAGGATTGCAACAATTGGTCGATGCAGTGGGAGGGATTACGGTCAATAATACACTAGGTTTCCCGATTTCTATCAGTGATCAAGAAGAATTTAACACCATTTCTATCGGCGTTGGAGAACAGACAATAAATGGAGAAGAAGCGCTTGTTTATTCACGTATGCGTTATCAAGATCCAGAAGGGGACTACGGACGTCAGAAGCGTCAGCGTGAAGTCATTCAAAAAGTTGTTGAAAAAGTTCTTAGTTTAAATAGTGTCAGTCACTATCAGCCTATCTTAAAAGCGCTAAGTACTAATATGCAGACTAATATTGATTTATCTGCGAAAAGTATTCCAAGTTTGTTGGGCTACAAAGATTCATTTAAAACCATTGAAACACAACAGTTGAAGGGTGAAGGGGAGATGCTACAAGGCGTTTCTTATCAAATTGTTACGAGAAACCACATGTTGGAAATGCAGAATCTTTTGAGACGTTCTTTGGGACAAGAAGAAGTCACTCAGCTTGAAACAAATGTTGTCTTATTTGAAGATTTATTTGGACGAACACCTGTTGGTGACGAAGACAATTAACTTTCTTACTATAAATAAAAAAATCAATCGTGGGAAATTTCCTGCGATTTTTTCAAAAAAATACGAATAGATAGGTAGGAGGAAATATGAAAGCAGAAATCATTGCTGTTGGAACAGAGATTTTGACAGGACAGATTGTCAATACCAATGCCCAGTTTTTATCGGAAAAATTAGCAGAGATTGGGGTAGATGTATATTTTCAGACGGCTGTAGGAGACAACGAAGCCCGTCTCTTGTCTTTGCTTGAAATTGCCAGTCAACGTAGCAGTCTGGTGATTTTGACAGGTGGTTTAGGGCCAACTGAGGACGATTTGACCAAACAAACTCTGGCTAAATTTTTAGGGAAAGAATTAGTCTTTGATCCTCAGACTCAGGAGAAGTTAGATGTCTTTTTTGCCCAGCGACCAGACTATGCCCGAACACCGAATAACGAAAGACAAGCTCAACTTGTAGAAGGAGCGACTCCGCTGCCAAACGAAACAGGGCTGGCTGTGGGTGGAGTATTAGAAGTCGAAGGAGTGACCTATGTCGTCCTTCCTGGTCCGCCAAGTGAATTGAAACCCATGGTCTTAAATCAACTTTTGTCCAAGTTAATGACAGGAAGCAAGCTATATTCCCGAGTTCTTCGTTTCTTTGGAATTGGCGAAAGTCAGTTGGTGACCATTTTGGCTGATTTAATTGATAATCAAACAGATCCGACCTTAGCACCTTATGCCAAGACAGGAGAAGTCACTCTACGTCTGTCAACAAAGGCTAGCAGTCAAGAAGAGTCGAATCAAGCGCTGGATATCTTGGAAAATCAAATCTTGGACCGCCAGACTTTCGAAGGAATTTCTTTACGAGACCTCTGTTATGGTTATGGAGAGGAGGCTAGCTTGGCCAGCATTGTGGTAGAAGAACTGAAAAAACAAGGGAAAACTATCACGGCTGCAGAGAGTTTGACGGCGGGTCTTTTCCAAGCTAGGGTAGCGGATTTTTCGGGTGCTTCAAGTATATTTAATGGTGGTTTTGTAACCTATAGCTTGGAGGAAAAATCAAAGATGTTGGATATTCCTGCCAAGGATTTGGAAGACCATGGTGTGGTATCTGAATTTACAGCTCAGAAGATGGCTGATCAGGCACGAATCAAGACTCAATCTTATTTTGGCATTAGCTTGACTGGAGTGGCAGGACCAGATAGCCTAGAAGGACACCCAGCTGGGACAGTCTTTATAGGTTTGGCTCAAGAGCAAGGAACTGAGGTCATCAAGGTGAATATTGGAGGCAGAAGTCGAGCAGATGTACGTCATATTGCGGTTATGCATGCCTTTAACCTAGTTCGCAAGGCTTTATTAAGTAACTAACTTTTGATATAATAGTAGATAGGTCTGAGGACCATTAGAATGTAGGAGAATAGAATGGCGAAAAAACCAAAAAAATTAGATGAAATTTCAAAAAAATTCGGGGCAGAACGTGAAAAAGCCTTGAATGACGCTCTTAAATTGATTGAGAAAGACTTTGGTAAAGGATCAATCATGCGTTTGGGTGAACGTGCCGAGCAAAAGGTGCAAGTGATGAGCTCAGGTTCCTTGGCTCTTGACATTGCCCTTGGTTCAGGTGGTTATCCTAAGGGACGTATCATTGAAATTTATGGACCAGAGTCATCTGGTAAGACAACAGTTGCCCTTCATGCAGTTGCACAAGCGCAAAAGGAAGGTGGGATTGCAGCCTTTATCGATGCGGAACATGCCCTTGATCCAGCTTATGCTGCGGCCCTTGGGGTCAATATTGACGAATTGCTTTTGTCTCAACCAGACTCAGGAGAGCAAGGTCTTGAGATCGCAGGAAAATTGATTGACTCAGGTGCTGTGGACCTTGTCGTAGTTGACTCCGTTGCGGCTCTTGTACCTCGTGCGGAAATTGATGGAGATATCGGAGATAGCCACGTTGGTTTGCAGGCTCGTATGATGAGCCAGGCCATGCGTAAACTTGGTGCTTCTATCAATAAAACCAAAACAATTGCCATCTTTATCAACCAATTGCGTGAAAAAGTTGGGGTCATGTTTGGAAATCCAGAAACAACTCCTGGTGGACGTGCTCTAAAATTCTACGCTTCAGTCCGTTTGGATGTTCGTGGAAGTACGCAAATCAAGGGAACTGGTGACCAGAAAGACACCAATGTCGGTAAGGAAACTAAGATTAAGGTTGTGAAAAACAAGGTGGCTCCGCCATTTAAGGAAGCCTTCGTTGAAATCATGTACGGAGAAGGGATTTCTAAGACAGGTGAGCTTTTGAAGATTGCAAGCGATTTGGATATCATCAAAAAAGCAGGAGCTTGGTACTCTTACAAGGATGAGAAAATCGGGCAAGGTTCTGAAAATGCTAAGAAATACTTGGCAGAGCACCCAGAAATCTTTGATGAAATTGATAAGCAAGTCCGTTCTAAATTTGGCTTGATTGATGGAGAGGAAGCGTCAGAACAAGATACTGAAAACAAAAAAGATGAAGCAGCTCAAGTAGACTCTGTGAATGAAGAAGTAACTCTTGACCTAGGCGATGAGCTTGAAATCGAAATTGAAGAATAAGCTGTCAAAGTAGTGGAGAAATCCACTGCTTTTTCGATTCTTTGTTCAAGAATTCAGATTGCCTATAGTTTGCTGTTTCTTGTCGCTCCACTAGAAAGCTGATATAATAGCCTTATGAATAAAAAACGAACAGTGGACCTGATACATGGTCCTATTCTTCCCTCGCTTGTGAGTTTTGCCTTCCCAATCTTGCTATCCAATATTTTTCAGCAATTCTATAACACTGCTGATGTCTTGATTGTTGGGCGATTCCTAGGTCAAGAATCCTTGGCTGCGGTAGGGGCGACGACAGCGATTTTTGACCTGATTGTAGGTTTTACTCTTGGTGTTGGCAATGGCATGGGGATTGTCATTGCCCGTTATTACGGGGCTCGGAATTTCACTAAAATAAAGGAAGCAGTAGCAGCCACCTGGATTTTAGGTGCTCTGTTGAGTATTGTGGTTATGTTGCTGGGTTTTCTTGGTTTGTATCCTCTTTTACAGTACCTAGATACCCCTGCTGAAATCCTCCCTCAATCCTATCAATATATTTCTATGATTGTGACCTGTGTCGGTGTCAGCTTTGCCTATAATCTGTTTGCAGGTTTGTTGAGATCCATTGGTGATAGTCTGGCTGCGCTTGGTTTTCTGATTTTCTCTGCCTTGGTTAATGTGGTTCTGGATCTCTATTTTATTACGCAATTGCATCTTGGAGTTCAAGCCGCGGGACTTGCTACCATCATTTCGCAAGGTTTATCAGCGGTTCTCTGCTTTTACTATATTCGTAAGAGTGTTCCAGAACTTTTGCCTCAGCTTAAGCATTTCAAATGGGATAAGGCCTTGTACGCGGATCTCTTGGAGCAAGGTTTGGCTATGGGCTTGATGAGTTCGATTGTGTCCATCGGCAGTGTAATTTTACAGTCTTCTGTTAATACCTTTGGTGCAGTGATTATTAGTGCCCAGACGGCAGCTCGACGCATTATGGCTTTTGCCCTTCTTCCGATGACCGCTATTTCTGCTTCGATGACGACCTTTGCTTCTCAGAATTTAGGTGCTAAGCGCCCAGACCGCATTGTTCAAGGACTTCGAATCGGCAGTCGTTTAAGTATGTCCTGGGCAGTTTTTGTTTGTGTCTTCCTCTTTTTTGCCAGTCCAGCCTTGGTTTCCTTCTTGGCTAGTTCGACGGATAGTTACTTGGTAGAAAATGGAAGCCTCTACTTGCAAATCAGTTCAGCCTTTTATCCTATTTTGAGTCTTTTGCTGATTTATCGCAATTGCTTGCAGGGTTTGGGGCAAAAAATCCTTCCGCTGGTTTCCAGCTTTATAGAACTAATCGGGAAAATCGCTTTTGTGGTCCTGATTATCCCTTGGGCAGGCTATAAGGGAGTTATTCTTTGCGAACCCCTTATCTGGGTTGCCATGACCATTCAACTGTATTTCTCACTGTTTCGTCACCCCTTGATAAAAGAAGGCAAGACCATATTGGCAACAAAAGTGTCATCATAGCTCGATTTGCTGAATAAAATCTCTTTCCTCTAGTGAAAATCGAAAAAACTTGTGTTTAGTTTGGTGTTGAAAATAGAGTTTAACAGACTTTTGACTTTTTTATATGATATAATAAAGTATAGTATTTATGAACAGGATATATAGAGACTGTAAAAATGTACTTTTGAAAAGCTTTTTAGTCTGGGGTGTTATTGTAGATAGAATATAGACTTTGTCAATCCTATTCACAATATCGGAATAGTGCGCTTTGATCTGATTTAATCAGTTCTATCTATAAGCCCAATCGTGACTAAGCTTGTCTTCTTTGTGAGGTAGAAATAAAGGAGTTTCTAGTTCTGGATTGTAAAAAATGAGTTGTCTTAATTGATAAGGAGTAGAATATGGAAATTGATGTGAGTAAATTAAGAACAGATTTGCCTCAAGTCGGCGTGCAACCATATAGGCAAGTCCATGCCCATTCCACAGGCAACCGTAACTCAACGGTGCAAAATGAGGCTGACTACCATTACAGAAAAGATCCTGAATTGGGCTTCTTTTCTCACGTAGTCGGTAATGGTCGTATTATGCAGGTAGGACCTGTTGATAATGGTGCCTGGGATGTTGGTGGTGGTTGGAATGCAGAAGGTTATGCGCAAGTTGAACTGATTGAAAGCCATGAATCGAAAGAAGAGTTTCTGATTGACTATCGTCTCTATATCGAACTCTTGCGCAATCTAGCAGACGAGGCTGGGATACCTAAAACACTTGATACAGACGACTTGGCAGGTATCAAGACACACGAATATTGCACCAATAACCAACCCAATAATAACTCAGATCATGTTGACCCTTATCCTTATCTTGCCAAATGGGGTATTAGCCGTGAGCAATTCAAGCAGGATATTGAAAACGGCTTGACGATTGAAGCAGGATGGCAACAGAACGATACTGGTACCTGGTATGTACACTCAGATGGTTCTTATCCAAAAGATAAGTTTGAGAAAGTCAATGGTACCTGGTATTACTTTGACGGTTCAGGCTATATGCTTGCAGACCGCTGGAAGAAGCACATAGACGGCAACTGGTACTGGTTTGACCAGTCAGGCGAAATGGCTACAGGTTGGAAGAAAATCGCTGAGAAGTGGTACTATTTCGATGGAGAAGGTGCTATGAAAACAGGCTGGATCAAATACAAGGAGACTTGGTACTATCTTGATAGTCAAAATGGGGACATGGTTTCTAATGCCTTTGTCAAATCAAATGATGGCTGGTATTACCTTAAAGAAGATGGCACGATAGCAGACAGACCAGAATTTACAGTCGAGCCTGAAGGCTTGATAACAGTAAAATAATAATGGAATGTCTTTCAAATCAGAACAGCGCATATTATTAGGTCTTGAAAAAGCTTAATAGTATGCGTTTTCTTGTGGAGATATTTCCTTCAATTTTTGCTACTATATTAAATAAAAATCAAAAAGCAAACTAGAAAGTTATGCTCAAATAAAATCTAAATTTGACAATGTAAACCGAGTCGGATAGCTTTAAGTACTGTTTTGAGGTTGAAGATATGATTTTTGATAGGAACTCATCAAATAGGTTTACTATCATCACTTTTGGATTTTTAAGCAACATCAATAAATTGCTTCCTTGTTTTGTCATAATTTTTTTATTTAAAAAATTGACTTTATGACAAGAGTGTGCTATTCTTTTTATGAGAGGTGTATGAATATGATAAATGTATGTGATGTTGGAAAAAGAATAAAAGAACTTAGAATATCTTCAAATCTTACTCAAGATAAGATTGCTGAATATTTGTCTTTGAATCAAAGCATGATTGCCAAAATGGAAAAAGGTGAAAGGAATATCACGTCGGATGTTATTGAGAAACTATCTGCCCTGTTTTGCTGTACGGTTGAATATCTTTTGTTTGGCGAACAAGCTGAACAACAGTGTGTCATATCGTTTAGAAAAAATAAAATAGTAGACCAAGATCTTAAAGTTTTAGCGAAAATCAATAAAATTGTATTGAATCAATTTGAGATAGATCAGCTATTGGAGACAAAATAAATGATTGATAAAATGGATTTAAGTAATAAAGCTTCAAATCTTAGAAAAAAGTTGGGAGCTGATGGTGAAGCGCCGATAGATATTTTTAAATTGGTACAAAAGATAGAAAATTTGACGCTGGTATTTTATGGACTCGGAAAGAATATTAGCGGAGTCTGTTATAAAGGAACTCAGTCCAGTCTCATTGTAATCAATTCAGACATGTCATTAGGAAGACAAAGATTTTCTTTAGCACATGAACTGTATCATCTTTATTATGATGAGGTGAAGAATAGTTCAGTCAGTCTTATCTTGATTGGTGAAGGAGATGAAACTGAAAGAAAAGCGGATCAGTTTGCTTCTTATTTTTTAATTTCCCCATCTTCACTGTATAGGATGGTTGAGGAAATCAGAGAAAATGCCAATAGAACTCATCTTGAAGTAGAAGATATTATAAAATTAGGTCAGTTTTATGGTATCAGTCATAAAGCTATGTTATATAGATTGAGGAATGATGGATACCTTGACGCAGAAGAAATTAAAAATATGGATATTAGTGTTATAGAGACAGCTTCAAGATTAGGCTATGATACAAGTTTATATCGTCCTTTGTCAGAAAGTAAAAAGGAAATGGTATTAGGACACTATATTAAATCGACTGAACAACTTTTAGAAAATAACAGAATTTCGCAAGGGAAGTATGAGGAACTGCTACTAGATGCTTTCAGATATGATATTGTATATGGGCTAGATGAAGAGGGGGAGTTGTCGTTTGACTAGTCGTGTATTTATTGATACAGATTGTATTTCAGCATTTTTATGGGTTGGCACTGAATATCTTTTAGAAAAGCTCTATTCGGGTAAAATTGTTATTCCACAAGAGGTGTATGATGAAATCAATATACCTACAATCCCCCATTTAAAATCTAGGATAGACCAGTTGGTAGCTAAGGGTTCGGCTGAGATTGTGAGCATAGACATTGGAAGTGAAGAATACGAATTATATAGAAATTTAACAAGAAATCATGATAGTAACAAGGTTATTGGTAAGGGAGAAGCGGCTTCTATTTCCTTAGCGAAAAAGCATAATGGGATATTAGGAAGTAATAATCTAAGAGATGTTCAACCATATGTAGAAGAATTTTCTTTAGAACATATGACAACAGGAGATATACTGGTTGAAGCGTTTAAAGCGCAATTTATTACTGAACAAGAGGGCAATCATATCTGGAATAATATGCTTAAAAAGAGAAGGAAAATTGGGGCGGCTTCTTTTTCAGACTATCTTCGTGGAAGTGTTCATCAAAATAGACAAAAATAGATTTGGATAAATCGAACTCACTATTCAGGAGGCATATGAGCACTTCGAAGAAGAAAAGTGTCAAATTGAGCCTATAAGAGTAGAAATGACCTACATAGGGGATGAGAGAAAAGTTGTCCTTGAAGTTTCCCTGAACTATCAGTCGCATGTCAAACGATATGTAGGGTGATATGAGAGGGGATAGCGAGTAGTTTTTGGTTATTTTATCAAAAAACTTGTATTTTATCATACTGAATGATAAAATACAAGAAAAATAGTAGAATAAAGGAAAGCTTTTCTAAAATGTGTATCTCCCCACAGGATTCGTTCTTGTGGGATTTTTTTCGTTAAAGAAAGCGATAAATATTGACTTTTTTAAAGAAAGATGTCATAATTAAGTTGGAAAAAACGTAAAAGTATCACTTTTCTCGTTATCCCGACTCCCAAAACGTCGTTAAACCGCTCGGCAATCCATGGAGACATGGACACATAGTAGTAAGCACGCTATGTGGCTTGGCAGAGCTAAAAACTGTTCCCTTGCGATAAGCCTAATAAGCACAACATAGGGAGTTAGAGAAGCCGACTCTAATCATCCACTTTGGGCAGTAGTGAGAACTGCCCCGTGCTTTTTTTATTTTGAGAAAATATGGAGTTTGTCGTTGAAATTACTTGATTGTATTTTAGATTATCAAGAGAAATTCGATGGAAAAACATGTCAAGTATCAACGAATTATAAGCATTTAGAGACTTTCGAAGTAGATTTTTGCTTGACTGATTTACATCACTTATTTGGCTTGCACAAAATCACACGAGATTATGCTAGTCAAACAATACCTGCTATTCAAGCTGGTGTTTTTATTTTGGAAGAATATAAAAATAATCCCATGTACAACGATGTTATAGAAAGGATATCTTTGTATAGTTTTATCGGTGATATCTTCTATTCTAAGATAACAAGTTGTTGTATCCTAGCCAAAGATTTATCTAAAAACACTATGAAGTTGGGCGTCATATTTTTTGAAGATAGAAACAAAAGATCCGCAATTTTAGGTTTACGAAGAGATAAAAGTGGAGTGTTTAAACCGGTTACTCTACATTTTACAAGCGCTAAGAAATATGCTAAAGTTCGTAAAACAGATGTGAAAGAAATTAAATGGTTATAAAAAACTTTCTGCAAGCTCAGGTTTGCGGTTTTTTGTTTGTCTTGAATTGACTTGTTGGTTTCAACAAATAGCTTTATAAAGCGCTTGGTTGCCGACTTTGTTGACGTCAACAAATTAGAGTTTGTATTTCTATTTTGCAAAAACACGCATTTTGAACGATTAGAAACCCAAATTACAATCCTATTGTTAAAAAAAGCGCTTTTTTGAATAATAGGGAGGGTGGATGCAAGGCATTATTGTCAAAAAGGCTATTTTGGCAAAATAAAAACAGTGACCGAAATCACTGTTTATTAGTTGTAGCAAATTCATAAAGTTTTTTCGCTGTGAGAAGTGTCATTTTGTCCATGCTGGTTTTTCCTTTGCTGAGGATAGGGTGTAACACTCAACTGGTTGACCTAGTTGATAGAGAGAAGATTACTATAAAATACTCAGGCTTCTATCATATCTTTTGAAATGTCTGTGTAATCAAAATGTAACAATAACGTAATATTGGCATAGAAAGCGCTGTGCATAGATAAATATATTACAACTGATATCTATTCATTAAGAAAACAGGCTGTATCAAAGGTTTTATATGAGCATACATATATATATATATATATATATGAAATACCGTTTTCTTCTTGCATTTCCTGACTCTATCCTGTCAGCGAGTGGGTTGATTTGTGTGTCAGAAGTGTTACTATATAATTGATATATTATCGTCTGTCAGTATGTAAGGTGTTTTTTAAACTCGAGAAAGCTTTCAGACTAGGAAAGGATTTATGCTTATGTTTAAAAAAAGCAATAAGGATAACGGAGAGAAAATTTTCCGTTATTCTATTCGTAAATACCATTTTGGTGCTGCTAGTGTTGCGGTTGCGGCATTGATGTTTTTCGCAAATGGGGTGCAAGCGCAGGCGCCTGCAATATCTTCGGCAACAGCCAGTGATGTAGTTGCTGGACCTTCTGGAAATTCAGATGGGAATCCGCAGGAGTCGGATGAAGGGGAGCGGAAGGAGACTGTGCTCGAACAGCCAGCTGAAGGTAAGCCTGCGGGTGAGCTGAAAGCGCAAGGTACTAAAGCTGAGGAAGCAAATCAAGAGCAAGAGCTAGATAGATCTAAACCTGCTCCTGTCGGTCAAGAAGGTCCTCAAGTAGGAGAAATAAAAGAGCGAGAAGAATCAACTCTTACTGCTGCTAAGACAGCAGCCAAATCGACCCAAGGCACCCTCGAAGCTTTGTTGGCAAATCTAACCCTAGATTCCATGAAAGCTCTCCACGCTGAAGTCGAAGAAGGTCTCGCAAAGGCTAAGGCAGTCTTAGAGAATCCAAATGCAACGCAAGTGCAGGTTAATGAGCAAGTAAGACTCATGGAAGACCTAATTCGTCGTGTCAACCAAGCCTTGAATCCGTTGTTACCAAGCTCTACAGTCTCAGAAGAAGCAAGTCTGACAAATCATGGGCTTACTGCTCCAGAGGGGGCTGTGACCGAGCAAGCAACTAGCGGAAAGCGTCGTAAAAGAGGCAATCTGAGTCAAGCTACACCAGCTGTAGACCAGACTAGCCCAGAAACTGTAGGCAACTCAGAAAAAACTGAAACTAGTGAAAATCCTAGTCGACAAGAACTCCCAACCTATAGCAATCAAGGTGACGGAGCCTATAAACTAAAAGATGAGTTGGAATTTATTTATAAACGACTTCAAAAAGAGGGAGCTGAAGAAAGTAAAATCCAAGCAGCAAAAGCAGCTGCTGATAAGTTTAATGAAGCCTTCTCTAAGGGAGAGACTATCAACCAAGAAGATTTTGATGCTGCTCTGGTAGATCTTAAAAAATCTCGAGACCTTATCGAAGGAGTGCTGGAAAGCAAATACGGGGAAGATGCTACA
This sequence comes from Streptococcus sp. 27098_8_76, assembly GCF_041432315.1. Classification (GTDB taxonomy): domain Bacteria; phylum Bacillota; class Bacilli; order Lactobacillales; family Streptococcaceae; genus Streptococcus. The sequence goes on from NZ_JAPVZI010000005.1 coordinate 173,345, forward strand.
ACTAGAAGGGTAACTATCGAACCACGTGATGGTGGCTACTCTGCCTTTCGTAATGCTAACTATAGTGGAAGGTCTGCAAGGGCGGCAAGAGCTGGTGAAAACTACTCTGAAGAATTTAAAACAGCTAGAGAAAGCTACTTTGAAAGGTCAGGTAACGAGGGAAATTCTCCTTATGATAAGTATACCTATGTATTCTTCTCAGACAGACGTTATAGGGATAATTCTACGGCATATGTATCAGAGGCTAAAAAGTATATTAAAGCTACAGTAACACCAACAAATGATGGCTTTCATTGGGTATTTGAGATTAATAGCGGTCATAGGAGGATGCCTGGGAATACTCAGGTCTGGTTTACTATACCTTCGGGTCAAAGCTTCAAAATCAATTCAGATGGCTTGACTATAACAGAAAAAAGTGGAGGAAGTACATCTACGTCTCCAAATAGTAGTAGTATTTTAAATCTATTAAAGCAATCCCGTTCAGGATTTGGTAGGGTTACTAAAGGAACCCCTCAGTCTAGTGGTGTTAATAATAGGTTCACAATTAATCCAATGCCGGCTGGAAGTCTAAACGATTTGGCAAGGAAAGGTCCTAGAGGGACTTTCAACCCTTATGAAAGACAAGCTGAAAGTCCGGAAAATCAACAAATTTCAGATGCAAAGTTCAATCAAATTGACTCGAGTTCGGGAGAGTTGTATTATTTTGAATTGGCGAATAATGATAAAAAATTTACGTTTTCATTTGACACTATTGGGAATAGTAAGATTGAAAAATTAGACTATGCTGTAGGTTTGAGAGGGAAAGAAGGAGCCGAAATATTTCTGGTAAACCAATGGCATAGTAGAACATATGTTGAGGCAAAAGGTGATGCTAAGAATGAAATAGAGAAAGCTAAACAACGTAAAAATAATAGTCTTAATCAGAATAGAAACCTTTCGTCTGTGGAGCGAAATAATGCCACTAGAACAGTTAATAACTATGCAAACCAAGCTACAAGCGAGATTGAAAATGCCGACAGCTTTACTAAGGTGGATGAAGCCTTGCGCCGGGGGGTGACGAATATCAACG